>NZ_CP031093.1:3900000-4138060 GCF_004851605.1 Hydrocarboniclastica marina | reverse complement strand
GGCTACTCCCGTTCGTTTGTTAATTGCCGGGAGCAATCATCGAAAATATTCGTCTTGGGGGAGAACCGTGGAATTGCCCTTAAAGGGCGTAAAGGCCGGGCTGCCTTTTAACTAATTGATAATAAATGGATAAAAAAACTAAAAATCGAGCCAGAGGAAGCCGTAAAGATAAAACCCTGGCTTTTCTCCCTAATTTTTCCGTTTTTTGTATATTTTTTGATCCGTTCTGTTGTGTGACTTTCACATGTGAAAGTCAGTGTTCGGTATCAGTTGCATTTTTCGACGCACCGAGATCCTCAGTGAACTGTGATCAAGTAGTTTTCAAGGTTCGCACAGTGCTCAACAATTTATTTCTGGAGAGTCTCTTCGGAGCCCCTTTCGAGGCTCGCTGCTTTCGCTGAATGGCGAATGAAAGTGTGCAACGAGCTTCGGGTCTCATAACAGACCTTTGTGATGAATCCATAGCGTCAACGACTCCCACCCGAACACTCAAGATGTTCAGGAGACCTGCCGGATCAACTGGCCATAACGATAGGTCCCCCATAAAAGGGGGAAGGTATGGGCGTTCGCCCTTCTGCCACAATTCTGTAGCTATGGGAATGACTGCCTCAGATCCCCCATCAGATAGGTTATCTGGAGAGAAACTGGCTAAGTCTCGGCCTTTTCCGCCCGAGTCAGAGACCTGGAGGCGTTCTTTGCGCCCAAAAAGGGAAAGAACGGATGTCAGCTCCAAACCGCCGGCCAGATAACATTTGCTCCGAAATCACGAAACGGAGCACCCAATAATGAAACCAACCAATCACAATAAGCAGATTGATGAGATCTCAGCCGCCTGGAAAAGAGCTTCCCAGCATGATGGTATTGATCATGAAGAGCTGACAGTTCGGGCCTACAGCGATTCTGAACTTTTCCTCAAGGCCGTGCACAGAAACACGATTCTCGAACAACACCGCTATTTCTACATTGCACAGCGCCTTTGTGATTTTTTCTGGGAGCAGAACCGGAAACATCGTGGTGTAAGTACGCCCGGTTATCCGGGGCATTACGGTTGCAGGGCAAGACTTCGCGACAACAAGCTCGAGATGTTCTGGTTTTACAACGAATTCAAGCAGAAGAATGATGGCTCCGGAAAGCACCGAGTGATCAGCCACTACATTCCTCGGGAAGGAAAGTACCGTTACCACAAACGGGCGTTTTCCAGGGCTCATGATTGGGAGCTGCCGGTAATAGAGGCGACCGAAAAGGGCTTTGAGCTGCTAAGACGTGCAAATGCCGATCAGGTACAGATTCGGAAGCTATGCCAAGTCAATGAAGCAGCGCTCTTTCAGCTTGCTTGCGACATGGACGACCTGGAGTTGGGAATGACTCTCGGTCTAAGTCAGCCACCACGTTGAAGGCCCGGAACCGACGACCGAAGAACAGGCTGTCCCATCGACAATCGATATAAATGCTGCTCTCTGCCGGTCTATCCGGATTAAATCGGTTGAAAGCGTAGTGACCCCCCTATATATTGGCTTATCAATTTAGATTAGGGCTGCTTCGCCCATGAGATCCTGCCGCCTCAAACGGGGCGGCAACACCATCGCCCATAGGAAGAGAAAACATGGCCGAGATGGAAGACCGCTGGTTATCCGTAGATGAAATAGGCAAGCACCTTGGTGTCAGCAATGACACCGTGTACCGCTGGATCGACAAGCACTCAATGCCCGCCCACCGAATGGGGCGATTTTGGAAGTTCAAAAAAGTCGAAGTAGATGAGTGGGTCAAGGGCGGTGGAGCCGCCGAAACGAGCAAGGGCGAGCGTTCCGAATGACCCAAGGCCGGTATCGCATCTCCTTCACGTCCGGCAGCCTGTATCACCGAGAATCGGTGAAGCTGGCCGATCTGTACCTGTCGCTACGTGACTGGGAAGAGGTGCGGGCTCAAGCTCTACATGACAACCTGCTACAGGCCAGAACGGAAAGCACGGCAAAGCGCACCTGCAGAGAGGCGATTGCACGCCTGAAGACGTTGACCGAAAGCGAACTGACTTTTCTGGCCGAGGCAAACCACCAGGATCAGGCGCACCTCCTGTGGGTTGCGGTGTGCCGCCTGTACCGCTTTATCGCGGACTTTGCGGTGGAAGTACTGCACGAGCGGTTTGTCGCGATGAAGCTGGATCTCAGTTTTGAGGATTTCGATGCCTTCTATAACCGTAAATCGGAATGGCATGACGAACTGGATAATGCCAGCGCCTCAACGCGCGATAAATTGCGACAGGTCCTGTTCAGAATGCTGCGGGAGGCAGGATTGTTAGCTAAGGACAAAACCATCAACGCAATACTGCTAAGCCCCAGGTTGGTTGAGTTGCTGCGTCAGAACAATCCTGACGAGTTTTTCTACTTCCCAGTCTATGAATCCGATATCAGGGGGATGTCAGCTTGAGAAAGGACATTGCCAAAATGCCGATGCAGGAGCGACTACAGCACCTGTTCAGCGTAGTTTCCGGCCAGCGATTTCTGAATAAACAGGGACTGGGTAATGAAGTGCCTTTCTTCATCTGCCCCTACCGGCCTGAAGAAGCGGTCGAAATAGAGCGTCTTCAGCGGCAGTTGGTTAACCGACTGGAGCAGGCGGGCATCCGGATCCTGAGTATCAATCTGTACGACCTGGCCGTCGATATTTTGAAAGAAAGAGACATCTGGGAGCAGGTGTTGGAGCTCGAGCCCACGGTCTCAAAGGATCAGCTGAAGGAACTGCTACAGGGAGTGCTGGACCCGGAAGCCCATTTGGTGCCCGCTATTGCGGCAAAACTGCAGTCCGTTGAGTTTGACGTGCTGTTTCTCTCAGGGGTGGGCGAGGTCTTCCCCTACATACGCTCCCACAACGTGCTCAACAATTTGCAGAGCACCGCCAAAGACCAGCCAACGGTGATGTTCTTCCCGGGCTCCTATACCCACTCGCTGGAAACCGGCGCATCGTTGGATCTGTTCGGCAGGCTGCATGACGACAAGTACTACCGTGCGTTCAACATCTTTCATTACGAAGCCTGAGCGGACGATACGATTCGAGGCGTAATCATTAAGGGAAAGTACAATGACATTGAAGAATATTTTTCTAAAGCCCGTTGACCGCCCCATTGAAGGCGTTATCAAAGCCGACGATGAAGCCAGTCTTCGCCTCGAAATTGAAGAATACGTACTGACCAACGAAGTCGAGAAGCGCCTCGAAGAGTTCCTGGACGCCTACAACAACTACGAAGGGGCGAACGGGGTATGGGTATCCGGCTTCTTCGGCTCGGGTAAGTCACACCTGCTTAAGATGCTGGCCCTTCTGCTTGAAAACCGGGAGATGGACGGCGCTACAACCCTGGACCTGTTCCTTCCCAAGTGCAGCGAGAATGAAATTCTCCGGGGCGACCTGAAGCGAGCTGTCTCAATTCCGGCGAAGAGCATTCTGTTCAACATCGACCAGAAAGCCGATGTCATCAGCAAAACCCAGATCGATGCGCTTCTGGCCGTGTTCGTTAAAGTCTTTGACGAAATGTGCGGCTACTACGGCAAACAGGGGCACATCGCCCAGTTTGAGCGCGATCTGGACGGCCGTGGCCTGTACGAACAGTTCAAAGCCGAGTACGAGGCCATCGCTGGTCGCCCCTGGCAGAAAGGCCGGGAGCAAGCCCTTCTGGAAGGCCCGAATATTGCCAAAGCCTACGCCGCTGTGACCGGTGGCGATCCGCAGTCGGCAGCGGGCATTCTGGACAAGTACCGCAGCGAATACCGCGCTTCAATTGAAGACTTCGCGGACAATGTGAATGCCTATATCGAGAAGCAGGCAAAAGAGGGTGGCCACAAAGAGTTCCGCCTGAACTTCTTTGTGGACGAGGTCGGCCAATACATTGCCGACAACACCAAGCTGATGACCAACCTGCAAACTATTGCAGAGAGCCTCGCCACCAAGTGTCGGGGTCGGGCTTGGATTATCGTCACCGCCCAGGAAGAGATGAAAAACGTGGTTGGCGAAATGGGCAAGCAGCAAGGCAACGATTTCTCGAAAATTCAGGCACGGTTCAATAACCGCATGAAGCTGTCCAGCGCGGACGTGGCGGAAGTCATCCAGAAGCGCCTGCTGACCAAGACCGAAGAAGGCGTCAATCAGCTGTCGGACGTCTACCACGTACAGGCGAACAACTTCAAAACCCTCTTTGACTTCGCGGATGGATCGGCTACCTACCGGAACTTCCGGGACAGGGACCACTTCATCCACAGCTACCCCTTCGTCCCCTTCCAGTTCGCGCTGTTTCAATCGGCGATCCAGAATCTGTCGCAGCACAACGCTTTCGAGGGTAAACACAGTTCTGTCGGTGAGCGCTCCATGCTGGGGGTTTTCCAGCAGGTGGCCATCCACATCGGCAGTCACGAGGTAGGCCAGTTGGCCACCTTTGACCTGATGTTTGAAGGCATCCGCTCCGCACTGAAATCACAAATTCAGCGGGCGATTATTCAGGCTGAGAATCACCTCGACAATGCCTTCGCCATCCGGCTGCTGAAGGCCCTGTTCCTGGTCAAATACGTCAAGGAATTCAAGCCTACGGTGCGCAACCTTTGCGTGCTGATGCTGGATGCCTTCGATCAGGATCTGCCGGCACTTCGCACCAAGGTCGAGGAAGCCCTGAGCCTCTTGGAGCAACAGACCTACATTCAGCGCAACGGGGAGCAGTATGAGTACCTGACGGACGAGGAAAAGGACGTCGAGCAGGAGATCAAGAACACGGAGGTCGAGTCCGCCGATCTTGATGAAGAGCTGGAAAAGATTGTGTTTGACCATGTTATCAAGCAACGAAAAATCCGCTACGAAGGTGGGGAGTCAAAGAGCCAAGGGCAAGATTATCCGTATTCTCGTAAGCTTGATGACCGGTTGTTCGGGAGGGAGCAAGAGCTATGCATACATATCATCAGCCCTTTTCACGAACATTCTGAAAATGAAGACATGCTTCGCACCTTGTCCACATATAGAGCAGAAGAGCTATTCGTCTGGATGCCTGCGGATGCGAGGTTGAGACAAGACCTCCTCCTTATGAAGCAGACGGAAAAATATATCTCACAGAATATGTCGGTCACCCAGCAGGAAGCTGTCAAACGAATCCTGAATGACAAGCGGTTCCAGAACCGTGAGCGCGAGGCCAGGCTCCGGCAGCAGGTTCAGACCCTCATTGGTAAGTCCAAGTTGCTCATCGGCGGCGCCGATGTGGAAGTGGCGAATGAGGACCCCCAGAC
The DNA here is from genome assembly GCF_004851605.1 of Hydrocarboniclastica marina. GTDB lineage: Bacteria > Pseudomonadota > Gammaproteobacteria > Pseudomonadales > Oleiphilaceae > Hydrocarboniclastica > Hydrocarboniclastica marina. The sequence continues at coordinate 4,132,805 of NZ_CP031093.1, read as the reverse complement.
CCGCATTATTCGGGGCTTCCATGAGCTGATTTCACGGGCTTACCCCAACCTCCGCATGTTGCGCGGCGTTTCCTACACGGAAAACGACATCAGCAATTGCCTTAACCGCACAGACGATGGCCTCTTCGGTAACGACGCCACGGCCCTGGCGGAATCCGAGCAGGAAGTGCTGGCGTTTATTCAGAGCAACAATCGGGGCGGTGTCCGCACCACCCTGAAGAGCCTGCTGGAGAAGTTCGAACGCAAACCCTACGGCTGGTATTACGCCGCGATTCTCTGCACCCTGGCCAACCTGTGCGCCCGTGGCAAGGTGGAAGTTCGTCTCGACGGGAACATCCTGGAGGACAGCGAGCTGGAGCGCGCCCTGCGTAATACTCACGGCCACGGCAACGTGGTGCTGGAACCACAAATTGAGTTCACCGCCTCTCAGGTCCGAGCCCTCAAGTCGTTCTACGAGGACTTCTTCGACAGCCCGCCCCGCAGCAGCGAGGCCAAGGCTCTGGGTAAAGAGGCCGCCGAAGCTTTCCAGGAAATGTATCACGATCTGGATCGCCGGATAGCGCAGGTCGACCAGTACCCCTTTCTCAATGCCTTGAAACCGGCCCTGGATACGCTGAAAGACGTTGCCGGTAAGCCCTACACCTGGCACCTGACGGAATTGGGCAAACAGGAAGACCAACTGCTGGACCTCAAAGAGGATGTCATCGACCCCATCCGTAAATTCATGGGTGGTTCACAAAAAGACATCTACAACCAGGCTCGGTCCTTTCTGCAGAGCCAGGAACCCAACTTCATCTATGTATCCGGAGACGAGATCGAGCAAATCCGTACCATCCTGAACGACCCCAACTGCTACAAAGGGAATCGCATTCAGCAGCTCAAGGGCCAGTTGGACAGCCTGCAGGGGCGCATCGACGAAAAAGTGCAGCAAACCCGAGCTCAGGCAGCAACGGCCCTGAAGACCATGCAGGAACGCATGCAAAGCATGGACGAATATCAGTCCCTACCGGAGCCGCGTCAGGATGAGCTCAACAAACCGTTCCGGGATCTGGTCGATTACCTCGGGCGGGAGCGCCTGATTGCCGTGATCAAGGAGCGGACCCGGTACTTTGAAGAAGAGGGCTACCAGAAGCTGCTGGGCAAAATGGTGGCGCTGGCCAATCAGAAATCAGCACCGGCAGACGACCTCGATCAGCCCCCAGGTAGCCAGAGTGAAGACCAGGGTAACGGGGGGACTCATGAGGTCAAGGAGTCGGCAGCCGACTACGTCCACACCCGCAACCTCCGTGTCGCGTTCGACAAGGCCTGGTTGGCCGACGAGGGGGATGTGGACCGCTATCTGAATGCCCTGCGCGAGGCCCTGCTGGTTGAAGTCCAGCAAGGGCGCAAGGTCCAGATCTAAGCGTGCCGAACCGTTTAATCGGTCAAAGTTGGGGATAGCCATGCACGAAGCCGAACAGGAAATCCAGGCGCTCATTCGCGGCGGCGAAAGCCTTGCCGTCGAATTCAAGAGCGACGTCAAAAGCCTGCCAGACCGGGATCTGGTGGCCGCAGTGGTGGCCCTGGCCAACACCGAGGGCGGTGACTTGTTCCTGGGCGTTGAAGACGATGGCACCCCGACTGGGCTGCATGCCAACCACCGCAACCTCGCCGGCCTGCCAGCACTGATTGCCAATAAGACCATCCCCTCGCTGGCTGTGCGCGTTGAGGCCCTGGAACTGGAAGGGCAACCCATCGCCAGAATCCAAGTGCCCAAATCCCGGCAGTTGGTATCCACCTCGGATGGCCTTCTACAGCGTCGTCGCCTCAGAATGGACGGCACCCCGGAGGCCGTGCCCTTCTACCCCCATGAGTTTGTTCAGCGCCAGTCCAGCCTGGGCGTAACGGACCCCTCCGCTCTACCGTTGGAAAACCTGGCGGTTGAGGACCTGGACCCGATACAGCGCATTCGCATCCGCAACGCCATCAAGAAATACGGTGGCGACCAGAGCCTGATTCCCCTGGCGGACGATGAGCTGGACGGCGCCCTGGGGCTGACTGTGAGCGTGGGAGGCATGCGCCGCCCCACAGTTGCAGGCCTGTTGCTGCTGGGGAACGACATGCAGCTTCGGCAACATCTGCCCTCCCACGAGGTAGCCTTCCAGGTGCTGCGCGGTACCGATGTCCTGGTCAATGAGTTCTACCGCAAACCGCTGCTGGAGACTTTTGAAGAGGTCGAAGTGCTGTTCCGGGCCCGGGTGGAAGAAGAGGAGATTCAGGTCGGGCTGTTTCGTGTGCCCATCCCCAACTTCGACCGCCGGGCCTTCCGGGAAGCCTTCGTGAATGCCCTGGTCCACCGTGACTACAGCGCCCTGGGTGCCGTGCACGTCAAACTGGACGACGACGGCCTGAGCATCAGCAACCCGGGTGGATTTGTGGAAGGCGTCAACCTGGACAACCTTCTGGTAGCTGACCCTCGCTCCCGTAACCCCTTACTGGCTGACATTATCAAGCGCATTGGCCTGGCCGAACGCACTGGCCGGGGTATCGACCGGATCTTCGAAGGCATGCTCCGCTACGGGCGTACCGCCCCCGACTACTCCATGTCATCCGCTCACACGGTCTCCGTGCGCATGAGCGCAGCGGACGCAGACGCCGAGTTCCTGCGCATGATCGTCGAGCGCGAGGAACAGACCGGCGCCGCCATGCCCATCGATAGCTTGATTATCCTGTCCCGGCTGCGCAATGAGCGGCGCTTAAGAACGGCGGATTTGGCCAAGTCAGTACAGAAGCCCGAAACTGTGGTCCGGGGCACCCTGGAAAAGCTGGTGGAAGCCGGCATGGTGGAAGCCCATGGCACCGGCAAGGGCCGCACCTACACCCTGAGCGCCAAGGTCTACCAGGGGGCGGGGCAAAAGGCCGCCTATGTGCGCCAGGCAGGCTTCGATGCCATCCAGCAGGAGCAAATGGTGCTGAATTTCATCGATACCCACGGCAGCATCAAACGAGCGGATGCCGCTGATCTGTGCCATATCAGCCCTTTCCAGGCCACTCGGCTGCTCAACCGCTTGAAAGACAAGGGCGTGATACGCCCGGTAGGCCAGGGCAAGGGGACCCGATATGAGCGAAGCTGATAAAATACGTGCGGCGCACGAAAAATACGAGCGGATACGAGCGGCGAGCGTATTTCCGCGTGCAAGTGAGGGCCGTGGCCGACTGGGTACTGGGTCAGGGGATAGTGAACAATCGGGAAGTAAAAATGATAGACCGGCTTGAACTCAAAAACTTTACGTCATTCGGTGGTCTGGACATCGATTTCTCATCCAAGATCAACGTGATCATTGGTGAAAACGGTACTGGCAAAACCCACTTGCTCAAGGCGGCCTACGGGCTTTGTGCGGGCGCATCCCTTTTCAAGGCCAAACCGGATCTTGGTAAAGCCGAGCTCGAAGCGGCTTTGACGGCCAAGTTCTTACGCCTGTTCATGCCTCTGAATGACAAGCTCGGGAAGATGCACCTTCACGGGGCCAGGGAACACGCGAGTTTAACCGCGCAGTTTGCAGAGGGGCAGAAGGTCAACGCGACCTTTTTCAACAACTCCTCTGAGCTTTCGATCAAGGATTCGCAAAGCTACGCCAAGTACCGAGCTGAGCCGGTGTTTATCCCCACCAAAGAGGTGCTCTCTCTGGTCAAGAGTATGGCTGACGAAACACACGACCAGAAAACGGTCGAGCTGATATTTGATGATGGCTACGTCGATCTTGCTAAAGCCCTGAGCAAATCCAGTGGTGAAGACCTGGACGCGCGAATCAACGAAGATCCGAGGTTGAGTTCGATTATTCCGCAATTGGTCAGCCTGATTGGTGGCCGCTACCAGTGGGAAAACGGCGGCTTCTGCTTCCAGCCAGGTGAATATCGAGAAAAGCCCTCTCCTAAACGAACCAATTCCAAGTCCGCCCAAGCGTATCAGGACTCCACAGTGACGGAGTTCGTTGCAGAAAGCGGTCGTCAGTACTCCAGCAGCATGACAGCGGAAGGCTTCAGGAAGATCGGTATTCTGCACAGGTTGCTAAGTAACGGCGTGCTGTCTCCTGGGTCCAGTGGACCACTGTTCTGGGACGAGCCGGAATCTAATATGAACCCCAAGCTGATGAAGCTGCTTGTTCAGGTTCTTCTGGAGTTGGCGCGAAATAACCAGCAGGTCATTCTCGCCACCCATGATTATGTACTGCTCAAATGGTTTGATCTCCTGGCCCGCCCAGGGCAGGGAGATCATATTCGCTTCCATGCACTGGTCAACAAGGGTGGCCAAGTCACTCTTCAGTCAGCGAATAGCTATAAAGAGCTGGATAACAATGCCATAGCGAACACGTTCAATGACCTGTACGACGAAGAGATCAAGCGCTCGCTCGGGGGCAAAGCATGACTCTTTTCTCTGAAGACGACCTGGAATTCAATTTCAGCGATGCTATTGAGGCCGTTCGCTTCGATGACGACTCGCTACATGGGCAAAGCACCATGAAGCGAGTTGATTTTATTGCGGAGTATGAGGATCGCTTCGTTTTTGTGGAAGTAAAAGACCCTGATAACCCTGTCTCGGCCAATCCTGAAGCATTCAGACAAAAGCTCGTCAGTGGCAATTTGATACCCGATTTAGCGGGGAAGTATAGAGACAGCCTCTGGTTCCGAGTACTCAGCGGTAAGGTGGGAAAACCAGTTCATTATGTCGTCCTGCTTTCCATGGCCGCGCTCGATCCCGCATTGCTGCTCGCCAAACAAGATGAGCTGCACCGCTGCCTGCCGTTGAATCACAAAGACTGGTCTCTGCCGTTTGCACAGGCGTGTGTCATTCTCAACCTGGACCAGTACAAGAAACAATTTGGAACCCATACCGTCCGCAGAATAAGTGCGGGAGCCTAATTCATGGAAACATCGAAACTTAAAAAATTCGCCCAATTCGCTCGCCGGAGCCTGCTCGAACAGGTTACAGCCAAGCTCAAACTGGTATTGGCCGATGAGAGTCCCGCCCGGCGAGAAAGGCCGCAGGCGATTAAAAAGCTGGAAGAGGCGGTAACCGATCAAGGCAAAGAGCAGGTTATTGAGCGGGTGGCCTATATCTGGTTCAACCGTTTCTGCGCCCTGCGTTTTATGGATGTGAACCGTTATAACCGCATTGGCGTGGTTTCACCCGCTGAGGGGCAGTTCCAGCCCGAGATCCTGGCCGATGCCAAGATGGGCCACATCGATGAGGAAATGGTGTCGGAGTCAACCCGTCAAAAGATCTTCGCCCTCCTGGATGGAAAGACACCCAGTCAGGACCCGCAGGGGGAAGCCTATCGCCTGCTGGTTGTAGCTGCCTGTAACTATTGGCACAGCGCCATGCCGTTCCTGTTCGAGCGCATTGACGATTACACCGAGCTTTTGATGCCGGATGATCTGCTATCCGGCAACTCGATCCTGGCCTATACCCGCGAAGCCATGACGCCGGATGCGTGTGAAGATGTTGAGGTCATAGGCTGGCTGTATCAGTTCTATATTTCTGAGAAGAAAGACCAAGTATTTGTTGATCTGAAGAAGAACAAGAAGGTCACACCGGAAAATATTCCGGCGGCGACCCAGCTGTTCACGCCGCACTGGATTGTCCGCTATTTGGTGGAAAACTCGCTGGGACGCCTCTGGATGCTCAACCGTCCTGATTCTGGCTTAACTAAGAAGATGGATTACTACATCAAGCCGGAGGAAACAGAAACTGATTTTCTCCGCATCAGCAGCCCCGAAGAGATCAAGATCTGCGACCCGGCCTGCGGATCGGGACATATGCTGACGTATGCCTTCGATTTGCTGTATGCCATTTATGAGGAGGAAGGTTACGAGCCTAGCGATATTCCAGCCAAGATTCTGACTCATAACCTTTACGGCATCGAGGTCGACGAGCGTGCCGGTGAACTGGCTGCTTTTGCATTGACGATGAAGGCACGGGCCAAGCAACGGCGGTTCTTTCGGAAGCCGGTCCAGCCGAATGTTGTCGTTCTGCAGAACGTGACCTTTACCGAGGCTGAGATGCACGACGTGGCTTCTCTGGTGGGCAAGGATCTTTTCACTGACGAGCTGCGTGAGACTTTGGGGCAGTTCGAGCAAGCGAAGAATTTCGGCTCGCTGATCTTACCGCAGCTAAGCAATGCAGCTGAATTGTTGCGGGTGGTCGATGACCAGGGTCCCGGTGACGACCTTCTGCAACGGGAGGTACAGGCGCGTCTCCTAACCGTTCTAAAAATGGTCGAGGCGCTATCGCCCAAATATCATGTGGTTGTGGCCAATCCGCCATATATGGGCACGAAAGGGATGAATGATTCGCTTTCATCTTGGTTGAAAGAGACATATCCTAACTATAAATCCGACCTTTTTGCAGCGTTCGTCCCTCGCTGTTCTCTCTTGGGGGCGCCACTCGCAAGGATCGGAATAATGAGCCCGCATGTGTGGATGTTCATTTCGTCACACGAAAGGCTCAGAGCTTTCATCACAGAAGATACTACGCTAACTAATGTTGTAGAACTCCCGCTAACCGGATTTTCCGGTGCTACCGTACAAATCGCAGCGTACAACTTTATAAACCGTAACGAATCCGGTTATCGCGCAAATTTTATTAGTCTCCTGAACTTCAATGGAGGCGAGAAAGAAATGTCACAGCGCGCTCTCGCTGCTATTCAAGACCAGTCGCTATCTTATGTGTATCGAGCAAGCGGTGATGAATTCATCAAGATTCCTGGAAGGCCCATTGCGTATAGCGCTGGCAGGCGGTTACGTGAAACATTTCTATTACCCGAAAGAATTGGTGAGATTGCCAAACCAAGACAAGGTATGGCGACGACCAACAATGATCTGTTTCTTCGAGTTTGGAGTGAAGTTGGACTAGATAAAATTAATTTTGATTGTCGTTCTGAAAGCGAAGCTCAAAGTTCAGGTGCAAAATGGTTTCCGTACAATAAAGGTGGTCCGTTTCGGAAGTGGAGTGGCAACTTCATATTTGTGGTTAATTTCGAAGATCGAGGAAAAGCCATTTGTGATTATATCGACAATACACCTGGCGCCAGGGTTGGCTCTAATGGTCGGGTAATCAATCGAGAATTCTACTTCAGAGAGGGTGTCACCTGGTCAGACATCAAGACGGGTGGTTTCGGAGCGCGACTTAGTCCTCACGGTTTTATCTTTGATGTGAAAGGGTCTTCGGGATTTCCTGAACCGCAGAAGCGTCTTTCTGTCCTGGGACTCTTGTCGAGCAAGCTCGCCACGAAATACATCGATGTTTTGAATCCAACTGTAACTTTTCAAGTAGGTGACATTGCACGCATTCCGTATAAAGACGTCGATGCAGACATTGTCGTGGCTAGGCTTTCAGAGCTTTCAAAGTCAGACTGGGATGCTTTTGAAACTTCGTGGAATTTCAAAAGGCTCCCGCTACTCTCGCCCGAGCATCGCGGCAGGACAACTGCGTCCAGCTATGCGGACCTTCGGGCCTATTGGCGAGAAATAACGCTTGAAATGCAAAAGCTGGAGGAAGAGAACAACCGCATCTTCATTGATGCCTATGGCCTGCAGGATGAGTTGACACCAGATGTACCTTTGGAGGAAGTCACTCTGACCTGCAATCCTCACTACCGGTACGGCAACAACAAAAGTGAGGAAGAGCTGGAGTCACTTCTTCTGGCCGACACCATGCGTGATCTTGTGTCATATGCCGTGGGTTGCATGTTCGGTCGCTACGCGCTGGACAAACCGGGGCTGGTCCTGGCCAATCAGGGAGAAACGGTCGAGGACTACCTGAAGCAGATCCCGGAGCCGAGCTTCCCGGCGGATGATGACAATGTCATCCCTATGCTTGATGGCGACTGGTTCACCGACGACATCACTGAGCGCTTCCGTGAATTCCTGCGCATCGCCTTTGGCGAAGAGCACTATGACAAAAACCTTCGCTTTGTCGAGCAGGCGCTGGGTAAGGACATCCGCAAGTACTTCCTGAAGGACTTCTACAACGACCACGTGCGCCGTTACAAGAAACGCCCCATCTACTGGCTGTTCTCTTCACCTAAGGGCTCGTTCAATGCGCTGATCTACATGCACCGCTACCAACCCCACACGGTGGGCACGGTGCTAGAGTATCTGCGCGATTTCAAAGACGAAAAGCTGCAAGCCCGGAAGAACTACCTAGAAGCCGTCAGTATCAGCGCCGGGGCCTCCCAGGGTGATAAGACCAAGGCCCTGAAAGAGATCGAGAAGATCAACAAGATCCTCGCCGAACTGGATGACTACGAGCGGGACGTGCTCTACCCCCTGGCCACCGAACAGGTGGAAATCGATCTCGATGACGGGGTGAAGGCCAACTATCCGAGATTTGGCGACGCTTTGAAAAAGATTACCGGGTTAAGTCAATGAGTGGCCGTATTAGCCAGGCTCTGAGCCGACTGTTCGATAAGCACCGAATCGTGTTTTGGTACGACACCAAACACGAGCTGCGCGGTGACTTCGAGGCGGTTTCCATTCCTGACGTAGAAAAGGCCGAAATCGCCAACAACGAGTACGGTCTGAAACATCGCATCCTGCGGGAGTCACCGGAACAGAAATTCCTTTTGTACAAGGAGGGGCCACAACCGGAGGACCTGGATAACTGGTTGCTGGACGTACAGCTGGCCCACGGCGAGTTCCGGACTGACCAGGCGGCCATCTGGCTGTCCGAGCTGGAATTGGGCCTGGAGTTTGCCGAGGTAGCCCAGGCCCACGCGGAGTTCTTTCAGGCGAACAAGCGCAAGGAGGCGTTGAAGAAGCTGCTGAAGCCGGATGACACCGCTGGCCAATTGCGCCTGAAGATGCTGGCCGTGTGTGCCGGTAGCGAGCCCCGTATGGACTCGGTGGTGGAAACCCTGCTGCAGCAATTGGCGGAAGGGCGCGACGATGGCATCAGGCTGATTGAACGGTGCGGTCTGGATAGCTTCTGGTGGGAACAACTGACCCGTTTCTACGGCTATGAGGCCATTGAACCCAGCCTGCGCGACTTCGTGATTGAGCTGTTTAAGTCCTGCTACGCCATGGGTACGGATGGCGAGGTTAAACTGACCGGCGACGCCTTGGTGTTCCTCAAACGCTGGAAGGACAGCCGGCAGTTCGAGCAGGGGTTTGAAACCCTGTCTGCTGAGTGTGCCGAGGTTCTGGGCATCGAACAGGATCTGGGTAAACGAGACCTCCGAGACCTGGTTGAGCTGGATTACTTCCGGCTGATCGACCAGAAGATTATCAGCGACCTGGTGCGGGCGGTGGTCGGCCGCACGGTCACCAGCGGTGATGTGGCGCTGTGGGTGCGCCAGCGGCGCCAGGGCCACTGGTATGGCGAGTTCCGCCACCTGTATGAAGCCATCGAGTTTGCGGCTCGTTTTGTCCAGATGCTGGGTGAGGCTCGCCTCACCATGGACAGCCTGTCCGACGGCGTTCAGCGATACACCCGCACCTGGTTTCAGCTGGATCAGCTCTACCGCAAGTTTACCTACCATGTGCGCATGTCCGGCCAGGCATCGCTGATGGGCGAACTCAGTGAGCAGGTGGAAAACCTGTATTCCAACAACTATCTACTCAAGCTTGGCGATGGCTTTCAGGTTCACGTGGATGCCGTCCCGCGCTGGGAGGCCTATCCGGTCGTTCAGCAGAAGGCTTTTTTTGAACATTGGGTGCGCCCGTACCTGCGCAAGGACAAACGGATCTGCGTGATCATTTCCGACGCCATGCGCTACGAGATCGGTGATGAGCTGCTCGGCTTTATCCGCCAGGAGGATCGTTACAGCGCGGAGCTTGAGCCGGCACTCTCAACCCTGCCCAGCTATACACAGCTGGGTATGGCGGCGTTGTTGCCTAACAAATCGCTGGCTATCGCTGACAACGATACCGGCACGGTACTGGTGGATGGCCAGAGCTCACAGGGCACGGCCAACCGCACCAAGATCCTGCGGGCCGCCCTGGATGGGCGGGGGCAAGCCGTCAAGGCGGAAGATTTTATGCAGCTCAACCGGGACGACAGCCGGGAGCTGCTCAAGGGTAACGATGTGGTGTACATCTACCACAACCGTATCGACCACACCGGCGACAAGATGCATTCAGAGGGGCAGGCCTTTGAAGCGGCGGAACAGACCCTGGCTGATCTCATACGCCTGATCAAGAAGCTTACGGCCGCCAACGCCAACAACCTTCTAATCACCGCTGACCACGGCTTTATTTACCAGAACCGTGAGCTGGACGAGAGTGATTTCCTGGGCGATGCCGTTTCTGGCGACGATATTCGCTACCGGGATCGTCGTTTCGTGCTGGGCAAGGGGCTGTCCACCTCGCCGGCTTTCCATCACTTCTCGTCTGAGCAGCTTGGCCTGGATGGCGAGATGGAGGTGCAGATCCCCAAGTCCATCAACCGGCTGCGCCTAAAGGGCTCCGGCAGCCGTTTTGTGCATGGCGGCGCATCGTTGCAGGAAGTGGTGATTCCGGTCCTGAAGGTCAACAAGAAGCGCCAGAGCGATGTCAGCGCCGTTGAGGTGGACATCCTGCGTGGGGCCAGCTCGGTGATCACTTCCGGCCAACTGGCGGTCACCTTGTATCAGTCCGGGCCGGTTACCGAGAAAGTACAGCCTCGCCACCTGCGGGCCGGGATTTATACCCAGTCAGGGGAGTTGATTTCGGACAGTCACGAGCTGTCGTTTGACCTGACCTCGGAGAACCCCCGCGAGCGGGAGCTTCAGGTGCGCTTCGTGCTGAGCCGCAAGGCGGACGAGGCCAACGGCCAGGAGGTCTTTCTGCGGCTGGATGAGCAGCATGCCGGTACGTCCCACTACAAGGAATACAAGTCGCTCAGGTATTTGATGCGGCGGTCCTTTACCAGCGATTTTGATTTCTGAGGGTTATAGCCAATGAGCACGCTTGACCAAAAGATCAACGAACACTTCCCCGGGTTGGTAGTGCGCAAAGACCTGGTGAAAACGGTCAAGGGCAACGCCATCGTTCCCTCATACGTGCTGGAGTATCTGCTTGGCCAGTACTGCGCCACCAGCGATGAGGCCACGATTCAGACGGGTATCGAAACGGTCAAGGAGATTCTGGCCAAGCACTATGTCCACCGAAACGAGGCCGGGCTGGTGCGCTCGAATATCAAGGAAAAGGGGCGCTACAAGGTGATCGACAAGATCAGCGTGGCCCTGAATGAGAAGACGGATGCCTACGAGGCGCAGTTCTCCAACCTGGGGATCAAGAAGGTGCTGGTGGATTCCGGAACCGTGAAGGCTCACCCCAAACTGCTTGTAAGCGGCGTCTGGTGCATCGCGGACATCGAATACGTATTTTCTGAAGACCAGAATGCCAGTCCCTGGATCCTGTCCACCCTCAAGCCGATTCAGCTTTCGCACTTCGACTATGACGCCTACGTTGCAGCGCGGCAGCAGTTCAGCACCGATGAGTGGATTGACCTGCTGATACAGAGCATCGGCTTTAACCCGGACATGTTTGGCAAGCGCAGCAAGCTCCTCCAGCTCCTGCGTCTGGTTCCTTTCTGCGAGCGCAACTACAACCTGATTGAACTTGGCCCCAAGGGGACAGGTAAATCCCACGTTTACTCCGAGTTCTCGCCCCATGGGATTCTGGTATCCGGCGGTGAAGTCACCGTACCCAAACTGTTTGTGAATAACTCCAGCGGCAAGATCGGCTTGGTAGGGTACTGGGATTGTGTGGCCTTCGACGAATTCGCCGGCAAGCAGAAGCGCGTCGACAAAGCCCTCGTCGACATCATGAAGAACTACATGGCCAACAAGTCCTTCTCCCGGGGTGTGGAAACCCTGGGCGCCGAGGCCTCCATGGTGTTCGTGGGAAATACCCGGCATACCGTGCCGTATATGCTGAAACATTCCGACCTGTTCGATGAGCTTCCGGACAAGTTCTACGATTCCGCCTTTCTGGACCGGATCCACTTCTACATCCCGGGGTGGGAGGTCGACATCATCCGGGGCGAGATGTTCTCCGACGGCTATGGCTTCGTGGTGGACTACCTTGCGGAAATCCTGCGCTCGATGCGGAACTACGATTACTCCGATCAGTATAAGGAGCACTTTACCCTGTCTTCGGATATCTCAACCCGTGACCGGGACGGTATCAACAAGACCTTTTCCGGCTTGATGAAGATCCTGTTCCCCCAGGGGGGAGCGACCAGGGAAGAGGTGGAAGAAGTGCTGCGTTTTGCCATCGAGGGGCGCAAGCGGGTCAAGGACCAGTTACAACGGATTGATACCACCTACGGAGAAGTACGCTTTTCCTATCACGATCAGCAAGGGCAGGAACGGCTGGTCACCACACTTGAGGAAGAGGAGTACCCGGGTTACTACCACCAGACGGTGTCTACCCCTGATGACGGGGGAGTAGAACCCGAGCCAACAGCGGACGTTAAAGGTGTCGAGCCCAAAGAGCCATATTCCCCCGAGCCCGTACTGGAAGAAAAGCACCTGACCTTCCAGGAAAACCAGAAGGGTATCTCATTCGACGGCTTGTTTGGCCCGTACCTGAAGGGAGCCAGCAAGATCACCGTCACAGACCCCTACATTCGGCTTTTCTACCAGATCCGAAATTTCATGGAGTTTCTCGAAGCTATCGTGAAGAACAAGGCCGAAGAGGATGAAGTGGCGGTTCACCTCGTCTCCGTCCGCGACGAGTTCAAGGGTGATCTGCAAGACGAGAGTTTTGAAAAGATCCAGGAATCCGCTCGCACCGTGGGCATCGACTTCACCTGGGAGTTTGATGAAAGCGGCACCATTCACGCCCGTCATATCGTTACGGACCACGGCTGGAAGATCTCACTGGATCGGGGGTTGGACATCTTCCAGCACTACGAGATGAATGAAACCTTCGCGTTTGCCAACCGGTTGCAGCAGTTTCGGTCTAGCAAGGCCTTTGAGGTGACGTTTATTAAAGTTTAGGGAGCGCGAAATGAATATCGAGATTAAAAATTGCAATAACATTGATTGGGCTAGTTTGGTTCTTTCTGAAAATACGCTGAACATAAAGTTCGCACCAAACGGAACCGGAAAAAGCTCAATTGCTCGGGCAATTACCCTCGGTACGACTGAAGGCTCAAATTTAAATGAACTCATCCCATTTAAGCTTAGAAAATCCAATCCAGATGGAATAACACCCGAAGTTACCGGCATAGAAAGCATCAATACTGTCATGTGCTTCAACGAGGAGTACGTCAGTCAGTTTGTGTTCAAAACTGATGAGTTGCTCAGAAACAGCTTTGATATATTGATTAGAACAGATGCCTACAAAAAGAAAGAGCAGGAAATTGAAAGTTTGATCCAAGATATCAAACAACTATTTTCTGGAAATCAAGAACTGGAAACCTTGATAACCACCCTCAAGGAAATGGGAAATGCTTTCAAGTTGACCAAATCCGGTTTGTCCAAATCTTCGACAGGAATGAAAGGACTATCTTCAGGCAATAAAATTCAACATGTTCCCTCTGGCCTTGAATCTTATACACCGTTCATTCAGAGCGAAAACAGTGTTAACTGGATTGACTGGCAAACAAAGGGGTACGAATTTTCGGAACTATCTGATAGTTGTCCATTTTGCACCTCGCATGTAGCTGAAAAGAAGGATCAGATCAAGAAGGTTGGCGAAGAATATGATAAAAATACGATTAAGAACCTGATCGCCATAATCGGTGTGATCGAAAAGTTGGGCGACTTCTTTTCTAAAGAGGCGAAGGGTAAACTGAAGGCAATTACAGAACTGAAGGACGGGATTGAAAAAGAACATGAAGCATTTCTTGCTTCGGTAAAAAGTCAAATCGATAATTTCACTGAGAAGCTCGAAAATCTTAGAACACTTTCTGCTTTCCAATTTAAAGACGGTGAAAAAGTTTCTGAAAAACTCCCTGCCTATAAACTGGACCTGGCTTTTTTCTCGGAGCTTAATTCAGAAAGGATGCTGGAAGCCATCACTCCGATTAACGACTCTATCGACGAAGTAATTGCACAGGCCAACCAACTTCAGGGAAAGATCAGTCAGCAACGAAGCGAGATGAAGAGAACGGTCGAACGGCATCAGATCGACATTAACAATTTTCTCTCATATGCAGGTTACCGATATAAGGTTGAGATAGTAGGTGAAGGCGAACAGTCACAACTGAAACTGAGACATGCCGATCACGAGGAATATCTCAGCGGCGGAAGTCAACACCTCAGTTTTGGTGAAAGAAATGCTTTTGCCATCGTTCTTTTCATGTATGAGTGTCTTTCAAGAAAACCGGACTTGATCATTCTGGATGACCCAATTTCTTCATTTGACAAGAACAAAAAGTATGCCATTCTCGAAATGCTTTTCCGTCGAAAAGCTGATTCATGCTTGAAGAGTAAAACAGTTTTGATGCTTACACATGATGTGGAGCCAATTATCGATACCATTAAGTCTCTTGCGCATAAGTTCAGCAATCAGACTTCGGCATCGTTTCTGAGGCTTGAATCTGGCCAGTTAGTTGAATATGTAATCAGAAAAGAGGATATGCAAACCTTTTCCCAGATTTGCAAGAATGCTCTCGCCTCTGACAAGGATAATGTTATCAAGCTGATTTACATGAGACGTCATTTTGAAATTTCTGACGACAAGGGAGACGCTTATCAAGTACTCTCTAATATTCTGCATAAGAGAGAGCGTGCAATTGATACCAGAGAACCCATAGGGGCAGATAGCAATTATCCGGAAATGGTTCCTGCTAAGTTCTCCAATGGATGCAATGAAATAGCGGGATTTCTGAACGGATTTTCATATCCTGACATTTTGAATCGAGTTACTGATATCAATGCGCTGAAATCGCTTTATAGAGCTTCTGAGAACGGGTATGAAAAACTTCAGATTTTTCGCCTGTTAGACCTGGATATTGAGAATTCTGTTGTTCAGAAGTTTATCAATGAAACATATCACATTGAGAATGAGTTTATTTGCCAGCTTGATCCTGCAAGGTTTGATACAATTCCGGAGTATGTCATCTCTGAATGTGATCGGATTCTGCAGGAGGTCCAATGAAGCTCCTCCACACATCCGACTGGCACATTGGGCGCACAACACCCGTTACGAGGCTGGGTAGGTTTCGATCAGTATAGTCCAACAAGCGTATCACGCTTTCGACTCCTGTTCCCACCAAGCCTGAAACAACTCATCACCACCCGGCACATAGGTGTGAACCTCCCGGCCATTCCAATCCAGCGCCAGAACCTGCAAGGCTGCCTGTTGCAGTTCGGTATCCAAGGCTCTCAACCGGTTCAACTCGAATGGCCAGTGGCTGGCGTTATAAAGGCCAAGAAGGAAACGCCGGACATGCCGAGCCTGGCCGCCCCCACTATGAGCGGCGTCGATCAGTATTGTGAGAGCTGGAAGCCCCGAGTCCTCCCGCTGTTGCCTCCGCTTTTCTTCCTGTTCCAGTAAAAGAAGAAAGCTTTCGGGAAGCGTGGCTGCTTTGTCCGTCATGTGCATAACCTCATATCGACTTCACGATTATGCTGCCATGGATGACGCAGTAGGCACGGCTCTCAAACTGCCCGTTTTGGGCAAGGACACCGCTTTGCCCCGAATTTATTTCAGATCGCCATTGTGACGGGGTGATCTTTTTCGGAACTTACGCTCTACGAACGCTTCCAGACGGTCCGCGTTTCGGTAGGCGATAACGCAGATAAAAAGTACGACTGCGACAAAGCTCAGGAATGCAATCAGTGTGGCAGATAGGTTCAGCATATTCAGGTCTCCAATGGTTGATGGCCCCTTGAGGGCCCTTCGTTGGTCTCAGGCCACAGCATCGGCCTGTCTTTGTTCTTTGGCGACAGACGCAATTATGTGGCGGGAGCAGCTCAGCATCTCCTGGATCTCGCTGTAGCTGTGGCCGCTCTTGAGAAGGCTGGCGATGTGCTGCCTGCGCTTCAGGTCTGGCTGCCGCCCCTGGTACTTACCCTCCGTTTTGGCTTTGTGGATGCCCTGGAACTGCCGACGCCGGCGGTCTTCGTAGTCTTTTCGGGCCACCGCAGCCAGCATGTCGAGCATCATGGCGTTTACGGCCCGGAGAATGGAGTCGGTGAATCCGGTGTCGTCTTTCTTCTCCAGGGCCAGCCAACTGGTTGGCAACTCCGGAGAAACAATGGCTAACCGCTTGGCGGCCAGCTTTTGCTTGAGGGAATCCCAATCACTTTGTTTGAGGCGGGCTAGACGGTCGATCTGTTCGACCAGCACAATGTCACCCTCGCCGGAATCCGCGATCAGCTTCATCAGCTCGGGCCGGTGCAAAGTAGCGCCGGACACATTCTCCACATAGAAAGCTGCAATGCGTTGACCGTGGTTGGCTGCGAACTGTACCAGTGACTCCCGGGCTCGCTCCGCGTTCTGTTCCTGCGTGGATGCCCGCAGGTAGGCTCGAATAAACATTTTCCGCTCCTCAGTCTGTTATAAGTGGTTCTCTCTGGCCGGTCTGGTTTAAGTGGTTCTGGTGGCCCTTGCGGGGTTCGAACTTCTGGTTCCTCTGATCTGTACCCATAAGGAACCACCTCAAGAGTCGAAAAACTGCCCGAACGGATCATCCTCCCGGAGGATCGGATTGACTCTGATGTCATCGAACAGATCGCCTGCGCCTTCTTGACTCCGGGTGCCGGAGGTTGCCGTGCCGCTCGGACCGTTTTCTTCCCTATCACTACTTTGACTAAACGACGCCATTTTTTTCTCGAATTCAGGAAACGTCATTTCACCATCGGGTCCCTTGGCGAAAACCGTCTTGTAAGCATCGACTGCGGCCATTGCGAAGCGAATGAGCAGTGGGGCCACCCAGATCACGAACAATAGATACCATGTGTAAAGCGCTGCATCAGTACCCCTAAAGGCGAGCTCCACAACGCCGATCCCGGCGAGCCCCACTGCTATTATTTTTGTCACCCTCACCATGGTTTCAGTCCCCGATAGTTCTTTACTTCGAAGTTATCAGAACCTGAAAAAATGCAAGTTTTGACCGGCGTCAGGCCGCTCTGGCTCGCCCGGCCAGCCATGGCAGTTTCACCTTGCTGTAGGCATCATTTGTCATCGCCCTCAAATCTTCCACCTCTAGGTGTGGAACCAGCCACGCAGTGCCTTGATATCGAACTCGCGGGTAGTTGGATGGCTGGAATACGCCATGAGGGAGGTCGTCCTCATCGCCCAGCCACTGTCTGAGCCGGATATCGATACACCAGCCCTGTTCGAGCTCGATCCAACAATGGGGGGCAGTGACCATTCGGCTCAGTCGGTCCTCTGCGTATCCGATACGGCATTGATGGAAGATGCCTTGCTCTCTCAGGGCATTGCTGATCACAGAGGTCATGCAGTCGCTATCGATTTTGGCGTCTTCAAGCGGCAACAGCGCGAACTCAAGTTCATCATGCCAGTCACTCATGATCTGGCTCCTTAAACATCAGTCGCTGCCCCTGCTCGTAAAGCACAGGGTAAGGCAACGGTTTGCCATTCAGGGTGACGGTGTGTGGAGGAAAATACACCACCATCCAGGATGGTAAGGCACCACTGACCGTGCGGTAGAACTCGTCCAAAGGGAAGCTGAGTTGCTCATCTGACTGCCGGAAAACAAGGCGGGAATAATTCTCTGGATGATTGGCTGCAATGTTGTAGCTTTCGGGCTCAGCACCTTCCACGTAGGCCGGAGACTTCCAGCGATTCGGCGTTTTGATGTTGTAAGCAACCACACATTGACCAGCACCGCATCCATGCTCAGTGCTTTCAATCGACCAGAGCATCAGTGGATGGCCGTCAATCTCAGGCGTTTCCACGTTACTGAGTTTGGTGGCACTCAACGCCATATCATTGGCAGCTAGCCGGATGGCCTGGTCAACCAGATCTACATACTGCTCATAGGCCTGAGCCTCTGAAGTGGCCATCGACGCAGGCATCCATCCCATCAGGCTTGGTCTCGCCGATGGATTGTCCGGTGTCATCATGATGTCGGTAGCGTTGAACAAAAGCGTCTGGCTACCCGATAGATGTCGAAGCGGTGCATCGAATGAAGTCGCCAGGCTGGCGAGATCCAGTAATGGCACCAACATGCCTTTATTGTAGGAGCGGGTACCATCCTCAGAATCCCGCAAATCCATATCGTAGATGCCACCGGCTCTCGCCAGGTTTAAGGCCCGAGACTCTTCCGGATTGTAAGCTCGTGGGGTAGCCGCGCAGCCAGCCAGGGCAGCGGCCAATATTGCCGTAGTTAAGGGTGCTAATCTTTTCATTATGTCCTCCTGCTTTTATTAAATATTCTCATGAGGTTGAGAATATGCAAGAGGAAAACTAAAAATAATTCTTTTAAATCAATAGTTTGTACTAACATAACAAAGTTCAAAGCCGGACGTAGCGAAAAGTTGGCGGGGCAGGCATATCATTGGCTATAAAAGAAAATGGCACTTTTGATCAGCAGAGGTTACCTATGGAAAGCGTCGCCGCAATTACGCGAGAATCACTTTACAGCGAGGTATGGGCAGAGCCTGTCTCCAGAGTTGCGCCGCGCTATGGGATATCCGGTGTTGCATTGGGAAAGGTTTGTCGCAAGCACAAGATACCTTTGCCGCCACGTGGGTACTGGGCAAAAATCAACGCCGGACATTCACCGAAGAAAATTCCGCTTCCTACCGCCAAGGAGTTTGAAAATTACTCCCTGCCTCTCAGTCGATCACGCACTTATAACCCCAATAATCCTGATGCCTCGCGTAAAAAAGCCACGACAGCCCAAGAACGTATAGGCTTTGTTGATGTGCCAGAACTTCTCGAATCTCCGCATCCCTTGATAAGGAAAGCATCCAAGCGACTGAGACAAAAAGCCGGATGGGACAACTACAAAGGACTGCGTTCAGCGCCTGGAGAAATTTTTGCTTTCGAAGTGACTAGAGATGCCATCGATAGAGCATTATTGATAGGCGACACACTGATAAAAGCGCTTGAACGTCAGGGTATGAAGGTTTGGGTAGACCGTGAAAAGAGTCGTACCCTGATCGGACTGGACGAAACTTCGTTGACCATAGCAATCAGCGAGCATGTCGCCAGGAGCAAGCATGAGGTAACCGCAGCAGAGAAAAAAGCAATTGAACGCTGGCAACGTTCTCCGAATCGCTGGGGAACCGGATCCCACTACCCAAGGCCACCTGACTACGACTATCACCCAACCGGAAAATTGACGATTTCAATCGGCGGTTACCCATCCAGAAGTTGGGGGGATACGCCGAAAACTCTGCTGGAGCAAAGGCTGCATCAAGTTGTTGCCGGTGCATTAGACCTGATTGAAGAGCAGCGCATCCGAACTGAAGAACAGGAACGCAGGCGCCTGGCATGGCAAAAGGCAAAAGATCGGCACGACCGACTGGCGGAGCTCCGGAAACAGGAGCTGGAGCAACTTGAGAAATTGAAGACGAACGCTACGCAGTGGCTAGAAGCTGAACGGTTACGACAATATATCGAAGCGGTAGAACAGGCTGCGGTCCAGAATGGGGAGCTCAGCGAGGAAATCAAGGATTGGATAAGCTGGGCTCGGATCAAAGCAGACTGCATGGACCCGTTAATAGCAGTCTCAGATGCTATTCTGGATGGCCCGGAACCAAAGTCGCCGGGCTATTATTACTGACGAGAAAAGTCCGCTATTTATTTTTATAATCGAAAAAATATATCTGATAGGATTGGAAAAAGATCGAAAAGCTTGATCACCTTGCTTGGCAAATTCAGGGGTAGGAGGCATGTATCCGAATAGAAGAAGAGCTCGCAGCCATCGCACTGAAGTTATCCGAACTTGAGAGGGAAAAGGCTGCCCTTCTCTCCCGAAGGAAGGAGCTTCATCGCACTGCGCAACAATCCACAGTAACGCAGCTGAAACCTGATCAAAAAGCTGAATTGTTCCGGAAGCTCTTTCGCGGCAGACAGGATGTCTATGCAGTCCGCTGGACGGGTTCTAGTGGCCGTTCCGGCTATGCCGTGGCCTGCGAAAATGAATGGGTTCCGGGCACCTGTCAGAAACCCCGGATCAAGTGCGGCGAGTGCCCGCACAAAAAATTTAAACCTCTGGATTTCAATGCAGTGTATGAACACCTGTCCGGCAAGCATGTCGCAGGGTTATACCCTTTGTTGCCGGACAGTTCCTGTTATCTGCTGGCTGTAGATTTTGATAAGGAGGACTGGAGAGCAGATGTTCGTGCGCTGGCCCAGGCTTGTCGTGATGAAGGTGTCCCTTATCTTGTAGAGATCTCCCGGTCCGGTGCGGGTGCCCACCTATGGATCTTCTTTTCGGACGCCGTTCCGGCCTGGTCCGCGAGGGCTTTGGGGTTCAAGCTGCTGGACAAAGCCATGGAACGCCACCCGGGCCTGTCCTTCGATTCTTATGACCGGCTATTCCCCAACCAGGATACGATGCCCGATGGTGGATTTGGCAATTTGATTGCCCTTCCGCTTCAGCATGAGGCGCGAAGTCGTGGATGTACTGTATTCGTCGACGATAAGCTAACCCCGTATCCGGATCAGTGGGCGCTACTTAGTCAGCAAAAGACCGTTTCGCCGGCTCAGCTTCGAGATATGGTTGGAAATGAGCCTGATTCCGATGCGATAGCAGAGGTTGCGTTGCCGTGGGAACAAGCTTTACCGGTCGATACAGGGATAATTTCAGGATGTCCCGAGAGCATCACGCTTACCCTGGCCAATCACATTTATATGAAGTTGTCAGACATACCAGGGACACTGGCGGCACGAATAAAGCGCATGGCGAGCTTTGCCAATCCAGTATTTTTCAAAACCCAGGCACTTCGATTTTCAACTCATGGCATCCCTCGTTACATATCCTGTGCCCGGATTGAGCAAGGTTATATCTCGGTACCGAGAGGCTGCTTTGATGATCTTCAGGCATTGTTGCGCGAACAGGGAATAACGGTAGAAATCGATGACCGCAGAATGCCTGGCCAGTTGCTGCCGGAAGTCAGCCTGAAAGCAACGCTGCGTCGTGATCAGAAAAAGGCTGTGACGGCGCTTGCCGATCACGATACCGGAATTCTTCATGCTCCGACCGCTTTCGGCAAAACCGTAACCGCTATTGGCATTGTGGCCAAACGGCAGGTAAACACGCTGATCCTCACTCACAGTCGTCAGTTACTGGATCAATGGAAGGAGCGTCTGGAAACCTTCATTGAGGGTGCATCCGTGGGTGTGATTGGCGGCGGCAAAAAGAAACCTACCGGTCAGATCGACGTTGCCACCTATCAAAGCCTGATCAACAAGAAAGATAATACGGTCTCAAGTAAGGTCCGGGAATACGGGCAGGTCATCATCGATGAATGTCACCATATTTCAGCTCCTCGTTACGAGATGCTACTTAACGAAGTCAGCGCCCGATATGTCGTGGGCCTCACCGCAACGCCTGACCGTCAGGATGGTCACCAAAAAATCATGTTTATGGTTGCGGGACCCGTTCGTCACAAAGTCAGGGCTGACCACGGTTCCAGGTTTGTCCAACGTGTCATCGTTCGGGAACGTCACGAAACGCCACCTACGGACATCTGTCAGAATAATGGTGAACGACCACACATAGCATCGGTTTACCGTTGGCTCGCCCAGAGCAATGCCCGGAATCAGGACATTGTTCAGGATGTCGTACGTTGTGTGCAAAACTTGGCAAACTGCCTTTTGCTCACGGAACGACGAGAGCATGCTGAAACGCTGGCAACACTGCTAGAGGCTGAGTCCATATCGTCGGTTGTGTTACGTGGAGGGATGGGCGTCAGAGAACGCCGGGCGGCGGAATCGCGGCTACACGAAGCTCAGGTTATCGTTGCAACCGGGAAATACATCGGAGAAGGCTTTGACTTGCCTCGGCTGGACACTCTGTTTCTAGCCCTGCCCATCGCCTGGAAAGGAACGCTGTCGCAGTATGCTGGCAGGATCCACCGGGATGCCGACGGCAAGCAGGAAGTCACTGTCTATGACTACCTGGATATCAGCCTGCCAATGCTTGAACGCATGTTCCGGAAGCGCGAGAAAGGCTACAAGGCCATGGGGTATCAGCTTGTCTCCTCTGAACAAACCAGGTTGCTGTAGGCCTTGGAGGGCTTTTGGAGCTTCCTCAGTCGGCCTGATTATAACCTTGATAAACCACCTGGCAGAGGGATTCCAAACCCAGGGTTCTTTGCAAGTTAATCTGCAACAACCACTTATGGCCTCGATACTCTTATAGGGATATTCTGCCCTGGCTAATCCAAGCAAATTCCGGTTTTACAAACCAAACCAGCGTTTGATCGTTGCCCAGATGTGGAAAATAATACTTGCTTCACCTTGTACTCTTTTCTTTGGCGGATGCCTTTGAGCGTTATCTTCCGCAAAAAAGGCGGCTTTCCGTCTCAGATTGGCGTCCCTTCCCCTTTCGATAGTCGCTTGTGACATATCCTCTGCCCAAACAACTCTGCTATTTCGAATCCAGTAATGGGAACGGCATTCAAAACTCCAATTCCCAATTGATGGATAAAGCGTGACGTTATTGCCCGTAATCTTAAGAGACCAGTCGGTTGCCCCTATGGGTGTCACAACCTCTTTTCCACAACCACAACAGCATAAATGGATCGCTGTGCCGTACTTGCGGGATATATAAAGGATGCCTTGCTCAAGCCGCTCGGGAATAAATTCGACTTCTTGAAGCGTGACACCTGCCATTTTCCTCACGAGACCTCCTCTGAAAGTTCATCTCTCGTGAGCTGATGCGTATTTATGGAATAACAAGATTGATGCTCAAGATAGCAATCTTGATAAAAGCCACAATACTTCTTCCATTTGATCACTGCCAAAGTGGCGTTCAGAGCATTGAGATCTGCCACTTGGATATTACTGCGATACAGGTCGTCGCCACGCTCTCCGGTAAAGGAAGCATATTTACTGATATGGTCACTCTTGGATTCCGTACTGAGTGTGGTTCGGCAAGTCCCAACTAAGGTCAGATCTTCTTCGACAAGCGTGATATCCATTCCCACATCAATAAAAGGAATCTCCGCTTTCGTGAGGAAATCAGCGATAATTTTTCGTACCACTGGCCTATCAACACATATGAAAACGAAGTCGAATTCAGCTAAATCATCAACGGTTGTTTCATCGATAAATTGATGGTGGGCCACTAAGCCATTTCTCATATGACCGTACATGTCTTCAAAATAGCCAACCTTTGACGGTTGGGACTGAAGCGCCTGAAGTGAGGCCGCTCCCGGCGCTCTGAATGCGTTATGCTGCTGAAAGTCATCACCATCGAAAAGGTGTATCTCTCTGATAGGGGTTTTAGCTAGTTGGTCCAGAATGTATGAACCAGTGCCCCCCAAGCCTATGATGCCAACCTTATCCATCGCAAGCTTTTGTGAGACTGCTGTGATACCAGTCCTGCTCGAAGCTGAGTCAACATAAAGAAAAGGGGACGTTTCATCGGTTTCCGGAATAGGCTTAAAAGTCTGCGCAGAAACGTTCGGGTCGATGGCCCTTGCATACTGGGAGAGGAGCAAAGCGTATCGAGACATTTTTTGAAAGTAGTCTTGGTACCCGCCGGATGGTTTATTCGAAAATCTGTAGCGGGCTTCGATCCCGTCAGTGAGAGTTTGACGGATTTCTCCCTGACCGCCGAGTCCACTCACAGGCTTACCCTGATTCGTGTGTGGCAAAGAACCGGTAAACCAAACCTGGTGGTCTCTGACCGGAGAACAAGTTTGCTCTCCACTGAGCTCGAGAGCACTAATCAGATCGCCCCAATCAAGTGTCCCCGACGCATTGACGTAGGGTACAGAGTGGACGATTAAATAACCGTCCCTGCATTCGACTTCGTACCCTTCATTCTGGAGGCGACGAAGATCGGGATTATGATTGATCAGTTTTTGTGACATTGAAGATGATGCCATCTTTAATTACCTCTTCTTGACCTTCCACCATCGTTCCGTCTTTGCCGTGAGGGTTGGAAAACGTGACTGTGTAGATTCGCTGTGGTGACGGTTGCTCTCCGGGAAATGCAATTTGCACCACCTCCAAGTAACTCAGCTTCTTTTGGGTAACCTCTTTGGGCCGCCCATTCACTATGATCGAGTAACTTTTGTTCTGACCCGGTGCCTGCTCTGACTTGCCGTTGCTCATCGCCTTTTCTCCAATTGACAGTTCGAATAGAAATTATGCTGATCATGCTCTTATGAGGGATGCTACAATAAGAACAAAAAGTATGTCAACATAAAAATTATGCGGACCAAGAGCGGAGCAGAAATGACTCAAAAAGTTGGTAACTGGAGCGCCGAAACACGGCTGCAATTCATTGAATTTAGGCTATATTGGGAGGGTAAGATCAACCGGCAGGATCTCATCGAGCAATTCCGAATTTCTGTACCTCAGTGTACGCTTGATTTGAAGCGGTACCTCGATCTGGCTCCAGAAAATGTCTATTACGACCGCAAGCGAAAGGCCTATCTTGCAACAGAAGAGTTCTCCCCAAAGCTCATAACCCCTAGCTCAGGTGACTACTTGGCCCAGCTTGAAGTTCTCCAAGCGGAACATGCCAGTAGCCTATCCCATGAATCCTTCATCAGTTCGCCACCTGATTTTGACGTTGTGCCAGTGCCAGAACGAAGGATTGATCCATCGCTCTTGAGACAGTTGCTGAGAATTATTGGGGAGGGCATGGCTGTAAGCATTCTTTATCAGTCACTTTCACGCGACGAGCCCAGCCACCGTTGGATAACGCCACATGCTATGGCATCGGACGGGTACAGGTGGCACTTACGCAGCTACTGCCACGAGCGTCAGAAGTTCATTGACTTTGTATTTGGCCGTATTCTAGAGATCGGAGGGACTCGTGAAAGCGGAATTGATGGCTCATCGGATACTGATTGGCACACATACCTGGAATTGACGATTGCTCCAAACCCCAGCCTGCCTCCGGCTCACAAACGAGTCATCGAACTAGACTATGGAATGAACAATGGCATAGCTAAGATTCAGGTACGAAAGGCGCTGTCCTCTTATTTGAAAAAGCGTCTTGGCTTTATCTCCGACCTGTCGCGGCCGGGAGAGTCCACAGATGAGTTGCCCCATGTGCAGCAAATTGTATTGCTTGACGAGAGGGAAATAGCTCCGGGCTTCTAGGTTAGTCGGATTGGTGGGGAGGAGGTAAGTTAGTACGTTCCCAGTTTCCCACTTTTCCCAGCTTTGAGGTGGGTCTCGGCCTCCGGATCGGCAGAGTTTTGTCAAGAATTGACGCTTTTTTTCGCAAAACCCTGCCCCTCCCACAGTGCTCCGGAAATTTCATAACATGATGTTTTTAAAGGAAATAACACATTCTGCATCGGCAAGTAGTGTCAGCCGGTACTGTCCACGATTTACTAAACAAGAAGCAGGCTCACACCCCAGCAAGCCAGTAAAGTCACGGTCACCGTTAACAGCAACGAACTCCTCCGGGGCAGCGCCAGCACGGTCGCCACCATCAGGGCCGTCAGTGCTAGCGCGACATGGTCGGCAGCATGGAATACCCCGGGTATGATGAGCGCGCCCAGTGCTGCAGGCGGAACAAAGCCCAGGCTACGAACCAGTGTCGGAGGCAACCACTGCTCCAGATCCACCAGCATCGGCAGAACACGTGGCAGTGCCGTCGCGACCGCCATGGCCAGGATCAGTTCCCAGACACCAGTCGTCATTGTTTCTTCTCCGCCACCATCAGTCCGCCAGCGATAGCGCCTGCTATGGTCGCCAGGACAATTCCCCAGCCGGCACTCAGCAGTGGCTGCATGAGACTGCTTCCAACCATGGCCACCAGCGCAGCTACGGCCGCCGGAAAGGACCGCCTGATCTGGGGCACCAGCAGGGCCACAAACATGGCATAAAGACCAATGCTGAAAAGGCCGGCTAACGAAGCGGGTATACCGGCAGCGAACCAGCTGCCCACAGCCGTACCGGCCACCCAGGCCGAGTAAGCGCCCAAGCCCACTCCCAACAGGTAGGCTGCCGGGACGTTAATCGATGGAGCACTGGCCGCAAGCGAGAACGTTTCATCAGTAACCAGCAGCGATGACAGTTTCATCACCGCTCCGGGTTGCTCACCGAAGCGGTTTCGAAGACTCAGCACCATGATCAGGTGGCGCAGGTTAAGGAAAAATACGCCCAGGACAATCTGCAGGGGATCTACCCCGGCAGCAATCAGGCCAACCGCGACAAATTGGGCAGCCCCGGCGAAGACGGTAACCGACATCATCACGGCTTCGGCAGCTGAAAGCTGGTTTTGTACGGCCAGCACCCCAAACCCCACGGCTATGGGGAAGTAGCCAACCATGACTGGAGCTGCCTCCCGCGCGCCGCGCTGGAAGTCTTGCATAAACATGCGCATTCTCTGGAACGTCCTGGCCTCGCCAAAAGGAAGCGATTCTGAGCCAGTGCTACGCGCCAGGCAATCACAAGACCTTCGCAAAAGTGCACAGGTCGGTTTCAGGTGCGCATCTCGGCAACAAATCTGTCCCAGGTCCTGACGTGGAACTTTCTTGCACTTTTTGCTGACATAATCAGCCTGGAGCCCAACAGCTATCGGTTTTTGTCCTTGGAGGCCTGCAATGAAGCAGTGGCTTTGGAGTTTTATCCTGTTGGTCATTGCGCTGGGCGCAACGGCTTATCTCATGCAGCCTGCAGATTCTGCCGATGACGAGGGCCCGCGCGGGCGCGTGACCCACGTCAATGTCGTTCAGCCCGAGCGGGCCCAGATACAGGACCGACTGCGGGCAGTGGGGACCGCCCGGGCGAGAAACTCCGTGGACATCGTCAGCGAAGTCGACGGTCGAATTGTCGATATTCATTTCACCGAAGGCCAGCAAGTTGTGCAAGGCGACCGCCTGGTCAGTCTCGACAAGCGACAGGCCCAGGCGGATATGGCCGTTGCAGAGGCACGTCTGAAAGATGCCGAGGCCAAGTTCCGGCGTGCTGAAAGTCTACAGAAGAGCAACAGTATTTCTGCTGCGGAAGTGGATGAGCTGGTAGCGGGGCTGGCCGTGGCGCGGGCCAGTCTTGAGCTGGCCCGGAGCCGTTTGGACAACCTTGAAGTCGTCGCGCCTTTCGACGGAGTGCTCGGTCTGAAGGAAGTCAGCGTCGGCGCCTGGTTGAGCGCTGGGCAGCTGATTACCACGCTGGACAGCATCGATCAAATGCTGGTGCGCTTTCAGGTTCCCCAACGGTATATCGACCAGTTGCAATCCGGGCAAGCGATAGACGTGGCAACCAGTGGCGCTGCATCTACGCGATTGAGCGGCGAAGTGACCGAACTGGGTTCCCGTGTTGACCCGCTCAGTCGCACGCTCACGGTACAGTCCCAGGTTTCCAATCCCGACGCCCGGTTATACCCGGGACAGTTCCTCGACGTCTCCTTAACGCTCGATACCCGCACGGGACTCCAGATTCCCGAACAGGCTGTGATGACCCGCGGCCGGGAGAATTTTGTCTATGTCATCGCGGACGGATTAGCCAAGAGAGTGCCGCTGGAGCTGGGTAGCCGCCTCGCCGGCCGGGTAGAAGTTGTGGAAGGTTTAACCCTCGAAGACCGGGTTGTAATCAACGGCCAGGATGGGCTTTCCAGCGGCGATCCGGTCAAGGTACTTGACGATGATGATGCGCTGCTGGAGCCCGCACCTTCTTCGCAGATCAGGGCCGGCGGGGACGATCAGTTATGATTCTGACTGATACCTCCATAAAGCGCCCGGTCTTTGCCACGGTTATCAGCCTGCTGATCATCACGTTTGGCATTGCGGCGTTGCTCGGGTTGCCGGTACGGGAGTACCCGGACATTGACCCGCCCGAGGTTGCGATAACCACGGACTACATTGGCGCCGCACCAGAGGTTATTGATACGCAGATTACCCAGGTTATCGAAGGCGCCATCTCACGCGTCGATGGCATCAAAACCATTGAGTCCAGCAGTGAACTCAACGATTCCCGGACCACGGTTGAGTTTGTTTCCGGGCGGGACGTGGATGTGGCAGCCAACGACATCCGCGACGCGATATCACGGGTTGCCGATCAGCTGCCGGAAGAGGCAGAAGCGCCCGTGGTGACTAAATCAAATGCGGACGCCCGGCCAATGATCTGGATGGCCCTGCAGAGTGATGAGTGGAGCAGCGAGCAGTTAACAGATTTTGCCGAGCGTACGCTTGTCGACCGTTTGTCGGTGGTCAGTGGCGTGGCTGACGTCCAGATTGGGGGCGAGCGGCGTTACGCCATCCGTGTCTGGCTCGACCGGGAGCGCATGGCCTCGCGCGAGGTTACCGTTGCCGATATAGAGCGTGCCTTGCGCGCAAATAATGTGGAGCTACCGGCGGGTGAGATCGAGTCGATCAGCCGCAAATTCACCGTGCGGACCGCCAGCCGCCTGGCCGATGTTGAGCAGTTCGCCAATCTTGTGGTCCGGCGCCAGGACGACTATCAGCTGCGCCTGGGCGAAGTTGCAAGGGTTGAGCTTGGGGCAGAGGATGACAACACTTATGTGCGGGCGAATGGTCGCAATGCGATTGGTCTGGGCATCATTCGCCAGTCCAAGTCCAACACGGTTGCGATCTCGGATCGGGTCAGAGAAGAGGTTGAGCGTATCCGGCCGCAACTGCCCCCGGAGGTCGATTTGCAGGTTCTTTACGACGAGTCCCTGTTCATCCGCGCTTCCATTACCGAGGTGTTGGTGACGCTGGCTATTTCGGTGGCACTGGTCATTCTGGTTATCTTCATCTTCCTGCGCTCTGTTCGAGCGACATTGATCCCCGCTTTTACCATACCCGTTGCCATTATCGGGGCATTCAGCGGCCTGGCCGTACTGGGTTTCTCCATCAACGTGCTCACACTGCTGGCCGTCATTCTGGCGATCGGACTGGTGGTGGACGATGCGATTGTCATGCTTGAGAACATCCAGCGACGGATCGATCTGGGCGAACCACGACTGGTCGCAGCCTACCGCGGCGCGCGCCAGGTTTCATTCGCGATTGTCGCGACGACTGTCACGCTGGTGGCCGTGTTTGTGCCTATCTCATTTATGGGTGGCAACGTCGGCCGACTGTTTGCCGAATTCGGGTTCACCCTTGCGGTAGCGGTTATCTTTTCCAGCATTGTCGCACTGACCCTGGCGCCCATGCTTTGCTCGAAGTGGCTAAGCCGAAGCCCGACTCAAGAGCCTGGCAGCCATCGACTCTTCACCGCTACCGAGCGGGTGTTCGAGGGCATGACCCGGGGCTATCGCCGGCTGCTTGACCGTGCGCTGCGCAATGCAGTCTTCACCCTCACGCTGGGTATTGCCGGCACCATTGTTGCGTTCGGCGTGTTCCCGTTAATTGCCCAGGAGCTCGCGCCTACCGAAGACCGCGGCGTTTTTATTGTCCCGGCGACGTCCCCGGTGGGGTCGACTTCAGCCTTCACCAACCACCACGTCGGCAAACTGGAGCAGAAAATCCTGCCCTTCCTTGAGGAGGGCGAAATCGACCGCCTGTTTTCGATTACCGGATTCCGTGGCGAAGCCAACCGGGCTTTTGTAATTGTCGGCCTTGACCCCTGGGAAGCCCGCGAGAAGACGCAGCAACAACTGGTTTCCGAGATCAGTCCCTTGCTACGCGAAGTGCCGGGCTTGCGTGCATTCGCGGTAAACCCACCGGGGTTGGGTCAGAGCAGCTTCAATCAACCACTTGAGGTTGTCATAGGCGGACCCGACTATGGCGAAGTGAAGGCCTGGGCAGAGCGGCTGCTGGAAAAAGCGAGGGAGAACCCGAACCTGCTCGATCTGGACATTGACTACGAAGAGCGTCAGCCCCAACTCAACGTGCAGCTTGACCGCGACAAAGCTGCCGATCTGGATATCACGGTGGAGGATATCGGCCTTACGCTACAGACCATGCTGGCTTCCCGGCAGGTCACGCGCTATCTCGACCGGGGGCGAGAGTACGACGTCATCGTGCAGGCGGCCGATAAAGACCGAATGACGCCCGCGGACCTTGGGAGCGTGTTCCTGCGGCCGCGGGACGGTGGCGAGCTGATTCCGTTGAGCGCGATCGTGACGACCGAAGAACGGGGCGTGCCCCGAGAGCTCCGCCGCGTCGACCGCCTCCCGGCCATTACCCTGACCGCCTCGCTCGCGCCGGGATACGACCTCGGTACCGCACTGGCCGATATCACCTCTCTGGCTGAACGGGAGCTGCCCACCGAGGCCCGCATCTCACTCAAAGGGCTATCCCGGGAGTTTTCCGAAGCCTCATCTGCGGTCTACATCACCTTCGGCCTGGCGTTCCTGATTGTCTTTCTGGTGTTGGCCGCCCAATTCGAAAGCTGGGTGCACCCGGCTATTATCATGCTGTCGGTACCGCTGGCGATAACGGGAGCGCTTCTGGCCCTTTGGGCAACGGGTATCAGCCTGAATATCTATAGTCAGATCGGTATGGTGATGCTGCTCGGCCTCATGGCCAAGAATGGCATTCTCGTGGTTGAGTTCGCCAATCAGCTCAGGGACCAGGGTTACTCGGTCCGCGATGCGATTCTGGAAGGGTCTGCGATTCGCTTCCGGCCGATTCTCATGACTACAATCTCGACTATTTTCGGCGCTGTACCGCTGGTTATTGCCACCGGCGCCGGGGCAGAAAGCCGTGCTTCCATCGGCGTGGTCATTCTGGGCGGCCTTGTTTTCGCGACTACTTTGACGCTGTTTATCATTCCGGTGCTGTATAACCTTCTCGCTCGATTTACCCGGTCCGCCAACGCCATCAGCAAAGACCTGGAGCGGGAGATTGAGCAGATTGCGGATCCCGAGGCTCAACCAGACAGTCCAGCCCGTTAGAGCGGGGACGCGGGTCAGCGCCCGACCGCTCAACAAGGGGTCGGTGAGCCAGACGGCAAAGCCTGTGTATAAGTTGTAGAACAACTCATTGATAACGTCTGGATAGCTTTATAAAAGTATAAAAATAACAGTAGCTTAAAATAAAAATCAAGCTTTGTGCGGGCGGTCATATCTGTGGATAAGTTTATGGGTAACTACTTCAGAACCCGTGCCTAACACCCTGAAGTCCATACATTTACGGCCAGTGGTCTGCCGCGCGCTCCCCAGCGTTGAAAATTGATCAAAAAACCGACATTTCTCTGCAAAGGCCGCAGTCAACGAGTATACTGGCGGCCCGTTTTTATTCTTTTCCGATCCAGTGGTTTTGGTCTGATCCGGCTGGATTTCGATCTTGAGGTGGTGTGTGGATTACCCGACGCGATTCGATGTCATCATTATTGGTGGCGGTCATGCTGGCACCGAGGCCGCACTGGCGGCGGCTCGACTCGGCTGTCAGACGCTTCTGCTGACACACAATATCGAAACGCTGGGCCAGATGTCCTGCAACCCGGCCATTGGCGGTATTGGCAAAAGCCACCTGGTCAAGGAAATCGATGCGCTCGGCGGCGCCATGGCCCGAGCCACTGATCTTGGCGGCATTCAGTTCCGCGTACTGAACGCCCGCAAAGGCCCTGCTGTCCGTGCCACCCGGGCCCAGGCTGACCGTATTCTCTACAAGGCCGCGGTACGCAACATTCTGGAGAATCAGCCCAACCTGCGTATTTTCCAGCAGGCTGCGGATGATCTTATTGTTGAGAATGAGCAGGTCCGCGGTGTCGTCACCCAGACAGGTATCCGGTTTCACGCCAGTACCGTGGTTCTGACCACGGGCACGTTCCTGGGCGGCGTGATTCATGTCGGGCTCGACAGCCATGCCGGGGGCCGCGCCGGGGATGCGCCAGCCAATGCCCTGGCCCAGCGTCTGCGCGAGTTGCCTTTCAACGTCGGCCGCCTGAAAACCGGAACGCCGCCGCGAATCGACGCCAATACGGTCGACTTTTCGGTCATGCAGGAGCAACCGGGCGACACGCCAACGCCGGTAATGTCCTATCTGGGCACTGGTGCTGAGCATCCGCGCCAGGTCCCCTGCCATATCACCCGGACCACCGCAGAGACCCATGACATCATTCGCAGCGGGTTTGACCGTTCGCCGATGTTCTCCGGTGTTATCGAAGGCGTCGGGCCGCGCTACTGCCCATCCATTGAAGACAAGGTCAATCGCTTTGCCGACAAGGATTCCCACCAGATTTTTGTCGAGCCGGAGGGGCTGACCAGCCGGGAACTCTATCCCAACGGGATCTCCACGAGCCTCCCGTTCGATATTCAGATTCGCGCTGTGCAGAGTATTCCCGGCTTCGAGCGGGCTCATATTACCCGCCCCGGTTACGCCATCGAGTACGATTATCTTGATCCGCGGGACCTGAAGCACACGCTGGAAACCAAGTTCATCGCTAATCTTTACTTCGCTGGCCAGATCAACGGCACGACGGGCTACGAGGAGGCGGCGGCCCAGGGCCTGTTGGCGGGCATCAATGCAGGACTGCGCGCACAGGACAGGGACGGGTGGTATCCCCGTCGTGATGAGGCCTATCTCGGCGTGCTGGTCGATGACCTGATCACCATGGGCACGCAGGAACCGTATCGCATGTTCACCAGCCGTGCGGAATATCGCCTTATCCTGCGTGAGGACAATGCCGACCTGCGCCTGACTGAAACCGGCCGCAACCTGGGCCTTGTCAACGATGAACGCTGGCAGAAATTCAGCGAGAAAAGCGAAGCCATTGAGCGAGAGCGTGAGCGTCTGGACAAAACCACAGTGCGACCCGCAACAGAAGCGGGCCGGATTGCAGATGGCTTTCTCAACCGCCCGCTGGCGCAACCCCAGTCCCTGGCTGATCTGCTGCGCAGGCCGGAAATTGAGTACGCGCACCTGGCCGAAATCTCGGGTCAGCGCACTGAAGACCCGGCGGTTTCTGAACAGGTCGAAATCCAGGTCAAGTACGAAGGCTACATCTCCCGCCAGCAGGACGACATTGACCGCCTGCGTCGACACGAGAATATGCCCTTGCCGATTGATCTGGACTATGACTTGGTCGGCGGTCTGTCGAATGAGGTCAAACAGAAGCTCAAGGGCGTGCGACCGGAAACAATCGCCCAGGCTTCCCGGATCCAGGGCATTACGCCTGCAGCAGTGTCACAGCTGCTGATACACCTAAAGAAACGCGACCTCCTACGTAAGCAGTCGGCCTGATGGCAACGGATACCGCCTACCGCGAAGTCCTGGTGAAGGGCGCCGCGCAGCTCGGGTTGACATTGTCAGAGCATGAAACAGACCGCCTGCTGGCATTTCGCGAGCTGTTGGAAAAGTGGAACAAGGCCTATAACCTGACGTCGGTCCGGGACCCGGCTCAGATGATCGGGCGGCATCTGCTCGACAGTCTGAGCATTGCGCCATGGGTAACGGCCACCGATCTGCTTGATGTAGGTTCGGGTGGCGGGTTGCCGGTACTGCCTCTGGCGATCATTATGCCTGGCACCCGTTTTGTCGCGCTCGACAGCAACAGCAAGAAAACGCGTTTCCTGACCCAGTGCAAGCTAGAGCTGGGTCTGGACAATGTAGAAGTCGTCCATGCGCGCGCAGAGGATTTCCAGCCCGCGCAACGCTTCTCCCAGGTCAGCTCGCGGGCCTTTACGGCCATCGCCAATATGGTGCGCTGGTGCGGCCCGCTGCTGGCCGAGGAAGGCGAATTTCTTGCCATGAAAGGCCCGGAGTGGATTGCAGAGCTGAGTGATGTGCCGACGGCGTGGTATCTTGCTGCTGACCACGGGCTGCAGGTTCCGGGCTGCGAAGGCCAGCATCACCTGCTCATAATCAGGCGTTCCGGCACACACGGGTAGACCGAGGAGGTCTCGGCCAGGCGTTCCTGGAGCTAGCTCGTAAACTGCGGGCAGAAGACCGGGCGACTAAAGTATTTTCTACACACTGACGGGCTCAAGGGAGAAGGCAGATGGCGCGTATTGTCGCGGTGACCAACCAGAAGGGCGGGGTCGGCAAAACCACGACCTGCGTCAACCTGGCCGCCTCACTGGCTGCGACCCGGCGCAACGTACTGCTCGTGGATATGGACCCGCAGGGCAATGCTACGATGGGCAGTGGCATCGACAAGAACGCCCAGGCCCATAACGGCTACGACCTGCTGACCCGCAAGGCAGAAGCTGCAACTGTTGTGGTGCCGGCCGGTGAAGCCGGGTTTGACCTGATTCCCGGCAACGGCGACCTCACCGCAGCGGAAGTTGAGCTGATGAATGAGATCGGTCGGGAGCACCGCCTGCGTCTCGCCCTTAAAACGATCCGCGAGCGTTATGACTTCATCCTGATCGATTGCCCGCCGTCCCTGAACCTGTTGACTGTTAATGCCCTGGCCGCTGCCGACAGCGTGCTGATTCCGATGCAGTGTGAATACTATGCGCTGGAAGGTCTGGCTGCATTGATGAATACCATCGAACAGATCCAGGAAACGGTAAATCCTGCGCTGGAGTTGGAGGGCATTCTGCGAACCATGTATGATCCGCGCAACAGTCTGACACTCGATGTATCCGGTCAGCTCAAAGAGTTCTTTGGCGACAAAGTATACTCTGCGGTTATCCCTCGCAATGTGCGGCTTGCTGAAGCCCCCAGCTACGGGTTGCCCGCGCTCAAGTACGACCGGCAGTCCAAAGGTGCGCTGGCCTACCTTGCGCTGGCTGGAGAAATCGTCCGCAAAACAGGTATCGGAAAGCGCTCGCGAGCTGTTACGGCCTGACGGTAAACCTCCGATCCAGGCGCTGCCGGGCTCCCATCAAGTTCTCTTGCAACGTTTTTGTTATCAACAGGACACCGACTATCAACATGGCAGCCAAAAAACGAGGTTTGGGAGAGAGAGGGCTGGGCGCCCTGCTGGCCGGCTCGCGTGTCAACATAGAGCGCGATGGCGGAGAAGCTGCCGATAGCGAGCTGCGTGAACTGCCGATTGACGTCATACAACGCGGACGTTACCAGCCGCGTCGGGACATGGATCCGGACTCACTTCAGGAATTGGCTGAGTCAATTCGTCAGCAGGGTGTCATGCAGCCGGTGGTGGTTCGGCCGGTCGGCGACGGCCAGTACGAGCTCATAGCAGGCGAGCGTCGCTGGCGTGCCACGCAAATCGCCGGTCTCGACCGGATTCCCGCGCTGATTCGGGACGTGCCCGATGCTGCAGCTATAGCCATGGCCCTCATCGAGAATATCCAGCGCGAGAACCTCAACCCGATCGAGGAAGCTTTCGCGCTGCACCGGTTGCAGGTTGAGTTCGGTCTGACCCAGGCTCAGGTGGCTGAAGCAGTGGGCAAGTCCCGAACCACTATCACCAACCTTTTACGTCTGGTTAACCTCTGCCAGGAAGTGCGGGTTATGCTCGAACACGGCGACCTGGAAATGGGGCACGGCCGGGCGATGCTGACCCTGGAGCCCGACCAGCAGGTGCAGGTTGCGAGGCAAGTCGTCGCAAAAGCGCTGTCAGTGCGGCAGACAGAGCTGCTGGTTCGCCAGATCCAGCAGGAAAAACCCAAAAAGTCGAGCGGCCAACCTCCTTCAGACCCCAATATACGCCGATTGCAGGATGACCTGTCCGAAAGATTGGGCGCGAATGTAGCCATCAGTCACGGTGCGCGCGGCAAAGGCAGGGTTGTGATTGAGTACAACTCCCTTGACGAGTTGGATGGCATTCTGGGCCATATCCGCTAGCGGGTCGCGCCCAGGCCCCGAATTCTGACCGCCGCCGTCTGTGGCGTCGATACCACAACATTTAGTAGCCCATTGCTGCAAGCCAAACTAATTGTGCGGTTATTTCGCACTGCGAACCGACTTCAAAGCTGGATTTGTGCAGGGGTTAGCCAACCCCTTGTTGAACCAAGCTCCCTGAACCCCTATAATCTCCCGGCTTTTGACGAAGCGCCACTGCTTATCTGGTCTCGCGGCATCGCTGTGGCTTCAGCTGAGGTGGTGCGCGGGTCAGACAGGGTGCGATCGATTCGGGACGGCCATGAGATCAAGACGCGCAGCGGGCCTCCAGCGTCCCCCAATCAAGCTTTTAATGGGGCTTCAAAGCGGCGTGGCGTTATTGGTTAGCGCGGCTTTTCTAACTGAAGGCAAGGTGGCCGGTTACTCTGCCCTACTGGGTGCACTGGCGGCACTGATACCGAATTTCTACTTCATCCTGAAAGCGTTTACTTTTTCCGGCGCCCGCGCTGCTCCTAGAATGGTCAGCGCGATGCAGAAGGGCGCAGGCGGCAAACTGGTTCTGACTGCCGTCATATTTGCAGTGGTTTTTATATTCGTGAAGCCGATCAACATAGCGGCGCTGACATTCACTTTTGTGGTACTGGTCCTTGTGAGCGCAACGGCTCCCTGGCTCATAAGCCGGACACCGCAACGATAAAACAACGTGAGAGCACGGTATGGCAGCGGGAACGTCGGCCGATTATATTCGGCATCACCTCCAAAACCTGGTTTACGGCAATCATCCGGAACTCGGCTGGAAGTTCGCGGATAACGCAATTGAAGCTCGGGAAATGGGCTTTATGGCGGTCAATGTGGATACCCTGGGCTGGTCTATAGCCATGGGCATCCTGTTTCTGGGTATTTTTCGCTTTGTCGCCACCCGTGTTACAAAAGAAGGCGTTCCTGGCGGGCTTCAGAATGCGGTAGAGATGCTGCTTGAGTTCTCGGAAACCGTAGTCAAAGACAGTTTTCACGGGCGTAATCCGGTCATCGCGCCACTGGCGCTGACCATCTTTGTGTGGATTCTGCTGATGAATGCGCTGGATCTGGTGCCGGTCGATTATATCCCTACCATAGCCCACGCGCTGGGAGCAGACTATTTCAAAATAGTTCCGACGACTGACCCCAACGTCACTGTGGGGCTGGCACTTGGCGTGTTTATCCTGATTCTTTACTACAGCTTTAAAATCAAAGGTCCGATCGGCTTTTCGAAGGAATTGGCATTTACACCGTTTAACCACTGGTTGGCCATTCCCTTCAACCTGTTTCTCGAAATTTTGGGGCTCCTTACCAAACCCCTGAGTCTGGCGCTGCGGTTGTTCGGCAATATGTACGCGGGTGAGGTCATTTTTATCCTTATCGCGCTGTTGCCGTTCTGGGTCCAGTGGACCCTCAGTGTTCCCTGGGCGATTTTCCACATTCTGGTAATCACCCTGCAGGCTTTCATCTTCATGGTTCTGACTGTTGTTTACCTCAGTGCAGCCCATGAGAGCCACGAGGGACCTGCAACTCCCCCGTAGTAGCACCGGGCTGAAGCAGTAGCCCCCGGGCTAAAGCATGGAGTCTGAAGAATATAAACCTGTTACACACCCTTAAGCTTGTTCCGAAACCACAGTAAATTTAGGAGTTGTTATGGATTACGTTTATCTTGCTGCATCCCTCATGATCGGTCTGGGCGCCCTGGGTACGGGCATCGGCTTCGCCATTCTGGGCGGCAAACTGCTTGAATCCACAGCACGTCAACCAGAGCTGTCTGCACAGCTACAGACTAAAACCTTCCTGATGGCAGGTCTGCTGGACGCCGTGCCTATGATCGGCGTTGGTATCGCGATGTACCTCATCTTCGTAGTCGCCGGTTAATTCAGATTCCAGTTCGGGTGTCACTGACACCCGTAAATCTGCTCCCGGACGCAACGAGATAGCAAGAGGTACATTGCCGTGAACTTAAATCTTACCTTGATCGGGCAAACGATCGCCTTCGCTATATTCGTCTGGTTCTGCGTCAAATACGTTTGGCCGCCTCTGAGCGATGCCATGCGTGCGCGCCAGAAGAAAATAGCAGAAGGCCTGGCCGCTGCAGATCGCGCTTCGCGTGACCTGGAAATGGCACAGGAAAACGCTGCTCAGGAAATGCGTAAGGCCAAGCAAGAAGCGGCTGCATTGATCGAACAGGCGAACAAGCGCGCCAACCAGATCGTGGAAGCTTCCAAATCTGAAGCCCGTCAGGAAGGCGACCGCTTAATCGAGCAGGCGAAAGCCGAAATTCAGCAGGAGCGTAATCGGGCTCGTGACGGACTGCGGAGTGAGATCGCCGCACTTGCCATCGCCGGGGCGGAGAAAATCCTGGAAACCTCTGTCGATGCCAAAGCGCACAGCGAAATGCTGGATAAGCTGGCAGCGGAACTGTAAAAGAGGTTCATCATGGCAGAACTGATAACGCTAGCGCGGCCATACGCCAAGGCAGCGTTCGAAACAGCGCAGGCAGAAAACAGGCTCGCCGAATGGAGCGAAGTGCTGGCTTTTGCCGCTCAGGTTACAGCGAACAGCGACGTACGCGCGCTGTTGGCTAGTCCTCGGGTGGCTGACGAGCGCAAAGCAGACTTTCTGATTGAGTTGTTCGGCGAAGGTTTGTCCGATTCGGCCACAAATTTCGTCAAACTCTTGGCCGAAAACCAGCGTCTGGCTCTGCTGCCCCATATTCACACTCTTTTTGAGACTGCTCGGGCGGATCTGGAGCGCACGGTGGATATCGAGGTGAGCGCGCCATATGAGTTGACCGAAGAGCAGCAGCAAAAGCTGTCTCAGGCACTGTCAAAAAAGTTAGAGCGCAAAGTGAGCCTCGCGACGACAGTAGACACGTCGCTGATTGGTGGCGTGGTAGTCCGCACAGGGGACATGGTTATAGACGCCTCCGTACGCGGAAAGCTGACCAAGATGGCCGAGGCATTAAGCTCCTGATTTCAGCATAAGGTTTGAGGATAAAGGCATGCAGCAACTGAATCCATCCGAGATCAGTGAAATTATCAAGAAGAGGATCGAGCAACTCGATATCTCTTCCGAAGCCCGTAACGAAGGCACCATCCTGTCAGTTTCCGACGGTATCGTTCTTATCCATGGTCTGGCCGACGTTATGTACGGCGAAATGATCGAGTTCGAGAGCGGGCTTTACGGAATGGCGCTCAACCTTGAGCGCGACTCTGTTGGCGCGGTAGTGCTGGGTGACTATGAAAACCTGGCCGAAGGGCAGAAAGTTCGTTGTACCGGTCGCATTCTTGAAGTCCCGGTCGGCCCTGAACTGCTTGGACGCGTTGTAGATGGCCTCGGTAACGTGATCGACGGCAAGGGCGACCTGAATACGACCCTGACTGCGCCGATCGAAAAGGTTGCGCCGGGTGTTATCGCCCGTCAGTCAGTTGATCAGCCTGTTCAGACCGGCCTGAAAGCGATCGATACCATGGTGCCAATCGGCCGCGGCCAGCGTGAGCTGATCATCGGCGATCGTCAGATCGGTAAGACAGCGGTAGCGATTGATACCATCATCAATCAGAAGAACACCGGCATTAAGTGTATCTATGTCGCGATCGGCCAGAAGCAGTCGTTCATTGCCGGGGTGGTCCGTAAGCTGGAAGAGCACGGCGCGATGGACCATACCATCGTCGTGGCCGCAGGCGCCGCTGACCCGGCTGCCATGCAGTACCTGGCACCATACAGCGGTACGTCGATGGGCGAGTATTTCCGTGACCGTGGTGAAGACGCGCTGATTGTCTATGATGATCTCAGTAAGCAGGCCGTAGCCTATCGCCAGATTTCTCTGCTGCTGCGTCGTCCGCCAGGCCGTGAAGCCTACCCGGGTGATGTCTTCTATCTGCACTCCCGTCTGCTTGAACGTGCTTCCCGGGTTAATGCTGACTACGTTGAACAGATGACCAACGGTGAAGTCAAAGGCAAGACCGGTTCACTGACCGCCCTGCCCCTGATCGAAACCCAGGCCGGTGACGTTTCCGCGTTCGTACCGACGAACGTAATCTCGATCACCGACGGTCAGATCTTCCTCGAAACCAACCTGTTCAATTCCGGTATTCGTCCGGCTATGAACGCCGGGGTATCTGTTTCACGGGTTGGCGGCTCTGCTCAGACCAAGATCATGAAGAAGCTGGGTGGCGGTATTCGTCTCGCCCTGGCCCAGTATCGTGAACTGGCAGCTTTTGCCCAGTTTGCGTCTGACCTTGATGAGGCAACGCGCAAGCAGCTGGAACACGGCCAGCGCGTCACCGAACTGATGAAGCAGAATCAGTACAGCCCGATGTCGGTAGCGGAAATGGGAACTGTACTCTATGCGGCCAACGAAGGCCTCCTGGACGACGTCGATGTCGATAAGGTTGTAGCGTTTGAGGCGGCACTGCTTGATTGGATGCGAGCTGAACAATCGGAGCTTCTGGCCAAAATCAACGAAAAAGGCGACTACAACGATGAGATCGCCGCGGGGCTGAAAGCTGCAATTGAGAAATTCAAGACCACTCAGAGCTGGTAAGTTACGTTGAGAGCGTGGCTTCCTGGGCCACGCAGACAGCGGTTTCAGTGAGTGTCCCACTTGAAAAGGCAGTGAATTATGGCCGTCGGAAAAGAAATACGCAGTCAGATTTCCAGCATCAAGAGCACGCAGAAGATCACCAGCGCCATGGAAATGGTTGCGGCGAGCAAGATGCGTAAGGCTCAGGAGCGCATGCAGGCAACCCGCCCATATGCCGACAAGATGCGCCAGGTTATCAGACATGTTGCAGGCGCCAACCCTGAATACAGGCACCCGTTTATGTTCGAGCGGGAAGTCAAACGGGTAGGCTATATCGTTGTGTCGACGGACCGTGGACTATGCGGCGGCCTGAACATCAACCTTTTCAAGGCGCTTATCCGGGACATGTCCCAATGGCGTCAGAAAGGGGTTGAAACAGATTTGTGCGCCATTGGCCAGAAAGGGACGTCCTTCTTCCGTAATTACGGGGGCAATGTGGTCGCGGCCCTTACCAGCCTGGGCGACAACCCCAGTGCCGATAAGCTGATTGGTAACATCAAGGTCATGCTGGATGCGTTCGAAGAAGGCCGGATTGATCGGTTGTTCCTGGTTAATAACCGTTTCGTCAATACGATGACCCAGAGTCCTGAAATCGAGCAGCTGATTCCCCTTGCGCAGGACCCGGACGAAGCAGAGACCACGGGCCAGTGGGACTATCTCTACGAGCCCGATGCACGACCGCTGCTGGACGGTTTGCTGCCGCGCTACATCGAGTCCCAGGTTTATCAGGGCGTAGTGGAGAACCTTGCCTGCGAGCAGGCCGCGCGGATGATTGCGATGAAGAGTGCCAGCGATAATGCCGGTGAGATCATCGGCGAGCTTCAGTTGGCCTATAACAAGGCGCGTCAGGCAGCGATTACCCAAGAGATTTCCGAGATCGTGAGCGGCGCGACTGCTGTTTAACACGCACGATCCTACTGGTTTAGCGACTATTAAAGATACGAGGAACCGAGCATGAGTAGCGGACATATCGTTCAGATCATCGGCGCGGTTATCGACGTGGAATTTCCGCGCGATGCCGTACCCAAGGTGTACGACGCGCTGCTGCTTGAAGGCGGCGAAACTACCCTGGAAGTCCAGCAGCAGTTGGGCGACGGCATTGTGCGTACCATTGCCATGGGCAGCACCGAAGGCTTGCGTCGTGGTCTGAAAGCTGAAAACACAAACGCCCCCATTTCTGTCCCGGTTGGTACTCAGACCCTGGGTCGGATTATGGATGTGCTGGGCCGTCCCATCGACGAAGCCGGCCCGATTGGCGAAGAAGAGCGTTGGGCCATCCACCGCAAGGCCCCGGGCTATGCGGACCAGGCAGCCTCTTCAGACCTGCTCGAAACGGGTATCAAGGTTATCGACCTGATCTGTCCGTTCGCCAAGGGCGGTAAGGTCGGCCTGTTTGGCGGTGCCGGTGTTGGCAAGACCGTCAACATGATGGAACTGATCAACAATATCGCCAAAGAGCACTCCGGTCTGTCGGTATTCGCCGGTGTTGGTGAACGTACCCGTGAAGGTAACGACTTTTACTACGAAATGAAGGACTCCAACGTCCTTGATAAGGTAGCGATGGTGTATGGCCAGATGAACGAGCCGCCGGGCAACCGTCTGCGCGTCGCCCTGACCGGGCTGACCATCGCCGAGAAATTCCGTGATGAAGGCCGCGATGTACTGCTGTTCGTGGATAACATCTACCGGTATACGCTGGCCGGCACCGAAGTATCCGCCCTGTTGGGCCGTATGCCTTCGGCGGTAGGTTACCAGCCGACTCTGGCTGAAGAGATGGGCCAGCTGCAGGAGCGCATCACCTCGACCAAGGATGGTTCGATCACGTCCGTGCAGGCCGTCTATGTACCTGCGGATGACTTGACTGACCCGTCGCCCGCTACCACCTTCTCGCACCTTGACGCCACCGTGGTATTGAGCCGGGACATCGCCGCGAAGGGTATCTACCCGGCGATCGACCCGCTTGACTCTACCAGTCGTCAGCTGGACCCGCTGGTGATCGGTCAGGAACACTACGAAGTCGCGCGCGGCGTCCAGAACGTCCTGCAGCGCTTCAAGGAACTGAAGGACATCATTGCGATCCTGGGTATGGATGAGTTGTCGGAAGACGACAAGCTTATCGTATCGCGGGCGCGTAAGATCGAGCGCTTCCTGTCCCAGCCGTTCTTTGTTGCGGAAGTTTTTACGGGCGCACCCGGCAAGTACGTACCATTGAAAGAAACCATCACCAGCTTCAGGGGCATCCTGAACGGCGACTACGACGATCTGCCGGAGCAGGCCTTCTACATGGTCGGCACCATCGAGGAAGCCGTCGAGAAAGCGAAGGGAATGAAAGCCAAGGCGAAAGCCGCCTAAGCAGCTCATTTCCGGACTGATTGAAGAGGCTATGAGATGGGTATGACAGTGCACTGTGATGTGGTTAGCGCCGAGGAGAAGATCTACTCGGGCTTGGTGGAGATGCTGATCGCCACCGGTTCCGAAGGTGAACTGGGTATAGCGCCCAGTCATGCTCCTTTGCTGACCGCGCTCAAGCCTGGCCCCGTGCGTGTGATCAAACAGGGTGGTGAAGAAGAGGTCTTTTACGTCTCTGGTGGCTATCTGGAAGTACAGCCATCGCTTATCACCCTTCTCGCTGACACAGCGCATCGGGCTGGCGATATGGACGAAGCGGCAGCACAGGAAGCCAAAAAGGAAGCTGAAAAGGCGTTGGCGAACCGAACCGGGGAGTTTGAATATTCCCGTGCAGCAGCAGAGCTTGCTGAAGCCGCGGCCCAGCTACGGACTATTCAGCAGCTTCGCAAGAAGGTTCGCTAGTCCCTGCCTCGCCATTTTGCTACGAGCCAAACAGAAAAACCGTACCCGACAGGCTGTTTAGTTTAGCCTCGGAGGTGCGGTTTTTTTTCGCCTAAGGCATATTGTTCCTGGGCTTTCGATAAGCCCAGGTCCAGCAAGGGCCACCTGAACTACGAAAGCCGGGATAGCCAGCATCGAAATGTAGGCTTTTTGCGAACTCAAGGGAGCAGGCACGCGGAGCAACCCAAGTCCTGCGCCGATGTGTTCCTCGCCCAGCGGTGCCTCACGAAGTACCGCATTGTCCTAAGTGAACATTCCGAAAAGGACAGGGGTAGGTCTATTCGCTAGACTACCGGCCCGTTCTGATCATTTCAGG
This sequence comes from Hydrocarboniclastica marina, assembly GCF_004851605.1. Classification (GTDB taxonomy): domain Bacteria; phylum Pseudomonadota; class Gammaproteobacteria; order Pseudomonadales; family Oleiphilaceae; genus Hydrocarboniclastica; species Hydrocarboniclastica marina. Next base: position 4,089,355 of record NZ_CP031093.1, on the reverse strand, counting down.
AAGTAGACCAGACGCTATGAAAACGCCTCTCCATGTCATTATTCTCGCGGCCGGCCAGGGCTCCAGAATGAAGTCCAGCCTGCCCAAAGTGCTCCATGCGATCGCCGGCAAGCCCATGTTGCACCATGTGATCGACACCGCGCGGGAACTCGACGCTGCCGGCATCCATGTGGTAATCGGACACGGCGCAGATAAAGTCCGGTCAACAACGGCCGACGATGATATCCAGTGGGCGATGCAATCAGAACAGCTGGGAACGGGACACGCCGTAGCCCAGGCTCTCCCTGCCGTGCCGGATGATGCCCATATACTGGTCCTCTACGGTGATGTGCCGCTCATTCGCACGGAAACCCTCAGCTCGCTCGTCAGTACAGTGTCAGCAGAGCAAATGGCGCTGCTGACTGTCGAACTGGACGACCCCCAGGGCTACGGTCGTATCGTGCGCTCGGCTAAGGGCATCGAGGCCATTATTGAACAAAAGGATGCCTCAGCTGAGCAGCTCCTTATCAAGGAGGCCAATACGGGTATTCTCGCCGCAACAGCACGGCATCTGAAGAGCTGGTTACCCGCGCTGTCCAGTGAAAATGCGCAGGGCGAGTATTATCTGACCGACATTATTGCCATGGCTGCGGGTGAAGGCACAGGTATAGCTGCGGCTCAACCTGCCTCAGTCGCAGAGGTACAAGGCGTCAACAACCGGCAGCAGCTTGCCGGTCTTGAACGCGCCTATCAGCGAGCCCAGGCCGACGCGTTAATGACAGCGGGAGTAACGCTGGCGGATCCTGATCGATTGGACGTCAGAGGAAGCCTCCACTCAGAGGGTGATGTCTTTGTTGATGTCGGCGTGGTGTTCGAGGGCAATGTGCGGCTGAACGCCGGCGTACATATCGGTCCGTATTGCGTAATCCGCGACAGCGAAATCGCCGCGAACACACGCATTGAGTCACACTCGATCGTTGAAGGTGCCAGTATTGGGCCGGGCTGCACGGTGGGCCCATTTGCCCGTCTTCGACCGGGAACTGTCCTGGCAGAGGGCGCCAAAGTCGGCAATTTCGTCGAGACGAAGAAAGCAACCATCGGGCCCGGCAGCAAGGTCAACCATTTGAGCTATATTGGTGACACCCGTATGGGCAGCAGAGTCAATATCGGCGCAGGTACAATTACCTGCAACTATGACGGCGCCAACAAGTTCGAAACGGTGCTCGGCGATGATGTTTTTGTGGGCTCCAACAGCGCTCTCGTCGCTCCGGTTGAGGTGGGCGCTGGCGCCACCATCGGTGCAGGCTCGACGATTACACGGGCCGTAGCTGACGGTGAACTGGCGATAGGCCGGGGTAAGCAACGCAACGTCGAAGGCTGGAAGCGGCCGCAGAAGAAATCCAGCACCGACTGACCGCAGCGGATGGGCAAACCAAAGCCTCCGGCTGCGCCGGGAAAGGCATACCAACAGAGGCAGACGACAGATGTGTGGCATTGTCGGCGCAATTGCGCAACGGGATGTACAGGGAATTTTGCTGGAAGGCCTGCGGAGGCTGGAATACCGAGGCTACGATTCAGCCGGTATGGTCGTTCGCAACGATTCCGGGCAACTGGTCCGCCACCGTGAGTTGGGCAAGGTAGCTGCGTTGGCAGACGCCGTCGACCACCAGCCCCTACATGGCGGTACCGGCATTGCTCACACCCGTTGGGCAACGCACGGCGTGCCTTCCCAGGATAACGCGCATCCGCACATGTCTGGTGAACGTCTGGCACTGGTCCACAACGGCATCATCGAGAATTTCCAGGAGCTGCGGGAATCGCTTGAGGCCGAAGGCTACCGGTTTACCTCCCAGACCGACACTGAAGTCGTAGCGCACCTCATCGAAAAACACTACCAACAAACGGGCAGCCTGCTGACCGCCGTTCGGCAAGCCCGCGCGATCCTGCACGGCGCGTATGCCCTTGCGGTAATGCATGCGGATGAGCCGAACTGCATCATCGTTACCCGCGAAGGCAGCCCTCTGGTCCTTGGGGTTGGGATTGGCGAGCACTTTGCAGCTTCTGATCCCCTGGCGCTTTTGCCTGTAACCGACCGTTTTATCTACCTGGAAGAAGGGGATCTGGCCCAAGTCGAATTGGACCAGGTACAGATCTGGGACCGTGAAGACGCGGTCGTCACCCGATCAGTAACCCGTTTCGAGCATTCCGCCGACGCTGCGGAGAAAGGTGCATTCCGGCACTTCATGTTGAAAGAAATTTACGAGCAGCCGGAAGTTATCCGCAACACCATGGCTGGCCGGATGACGGAGAGCCGTGTACTCGAGCGTGCGCTCGGCGCCAAAGCAATGGAGTTGCTGCCGGAGATAAAAAACGTCCAGATAATAGCCTGTGGAACCAGCTACCACGCCGGTATGGTGGCCCGGTACTGGATTGAAGAACTCGCGGGGGTCCCTTGCAGTGTGGAGGTCGCGTCGGAGTACCGCTACCGCAAACACGTTATTCAGGATGGCACGCTGTTCCTGACCATTTCGCAGTCCGGCGAGACCGCGGATACCCTGGCCGCATTGCGTCAGGGCAAGGACGCCGGATTCCGCGCAGGGTTGGCAATCTGTAACGTAGCCGGCAGTTCCCTGGTGCGAGAGTCCGACATGGTGGTCATGACTCAGGCCGGGCCTGAGATCGGGGTAGCATCAACCAAAGCCTTTACCACGCAGCTGACAGCATTGCTGATGTTCACCCTGGCCCTGGCGCGTCAGAATGGACACAGTGCTGAGAATGAGAAAGCTATTGTCGAAGCACTGCACCTGCTACCCGGCCAGATACAGGAGGTTCTCGATCTGGACGCGGACATCGCCAAGCTGGCGGAGCACTTTGTGGAGAAGCACCACAGCCTTTTTCTCGGCCGTGGCACCCTCTTTCCGATCGCCATGGAAGGTGCACTCAAGCTCAAGGAAATTTCTTATATTCATGCGGAAGCCTACCCGGCCGGCGAGCTCAAACACGGCCCATTGGCCCTGGTGGACAGCGAGATGCCGGTCATCACGGTCGCGCCCAACAATGAGCTGCTTGAGAAGCTCAAATCCAATCTGCAGGAAGTCCGTGCCCGGGGCGGGGAGCTGTTTGTCTTTGCCGACCGCAAATCTGGCCTGAAGCCGGAGGAAGGGATTCATGTGATGACGCTGCCGGAAGTGCACCCGATCGTCGCACCTATTCTGTACACCATTCCCCTGCAACTGTTGTCCTATCACGTGGCTGTTCTCAAAGGCACTGATGTGGATCAGCCGAGAAACCTCGCAAAAAGCGTAACGGTAGAGTAATGCTACCGAGGCAGACTCAGCTCAGGCTTTCGCTTGGGCTGCTGATAGGCGTTGCCCTCATGGTTCTGGGGTGGCTGCAGACCCCGCCTGAAGAATCCCTGCCCATCGTTCAGGTGAAACCTCTGGCCCCGGTTGAACCCGTAGCAATACCCACCGCCCCAACCAGATCGCCGCCAGCAGTTCAGCAGGAGTTCGAGCTCAAGACGGGGCAGGCGCTGGTGCATGCGCTTCGGGACCAGGGTATCGAAGCCGGGCAGTCGGCCGAGGTAGCACAGGCCCTGACGGCTATTTTTGACGTGCGCAAGCTGCGCGCCGGTCAGCGCTTCACGTTGACACTCAAGCCAGACAGTGAATCTCCTGAGATAGAGTCGCTGTCTTTCAAAGTGGGCCTTGACCGTCAGATCGTTATCCAGCCGGAGGGTACTGCTTACGTCGCTGAAGAACGTGAAGTGCCCCATGAGCGTCGGATAGAAGCCGGTACGCTGGTTGTAAGGGGCAGCCTTGGCGAAGCAGCGGAAGCTGCCGGAGTGCCGCAGGAAGTGATCCTCGAGATCGTCCAGCAGTTGGGCTACCGGATCGACTTCAACCGGGATCTGCGGGAGGGCGACCGCATCGATCTGACCTATGAGCGTTTTATCCACGTCGATGAAGGCACAGAGCATGTGGGCGGGCTGTTGTCGGCGCGCTTACAACTTGAGAACAGGGCCCCGATAGAAATCTATCGATATACCACCCGCGACGGCATTGTCAGCTTCTTCGATAAGGACGGTGAGAGCATCGAAACCGAACTCGCACGGACGCCGGTCGTAGGGGGCTACCTGACTTCGTCATATGGTCCACGGCTTCACCCTATTCTGCGCATCTCCCGCATGCATAAGGGCATGGATTTCGCCGCACCCAAAGGTTCAGCGGTCGTTGCAGTTCGTGCAGGGCGTATCGCCAGGGCGAACCGTAACGGCAGCTTCGGCAAATACATACGCATAGACCACGGCAATTCCATAGAAACGGCCTATGCCCATCTATCAGCGTTTCGGGAAGGGTTGAAAAAAGGGGATCGGGTGGCCAAGGGCGAAACCATTGGCTATGTCGGCGAGTCCGGACTGGCTACGAGCCCAAGCCTGCACTACGAAGTTCTGCGTAACGGCCGGCAGGTCGATCCGCGCGCTTTCAAATTACCGCCGCGTATCAGACTGCAGGGGGAGGAACTGGCTCGTTTCAGGCAGCGCCAGGAAACCGTGCAGGCAGAATTACTCAGTGTTATAGACGAAAAGTCAGACGCCTGAAGCTTAAGCTACAGAGCTTCGCGGGTCATCAGAACTCTTGGATTTGATCAGTGTACTGCGAAGGGAGGGGTACAGTAATCCGCACCCCTGGCCTTGAGTCCCAGCCGTAAGCTCCACTGCACAGACGGGCGCCGGCCCAGTGGCGTTGGGACAAAGCTTAGCTGGCCAGCCATACGAACGGCCAGCATCGGCAGACGTCTCCGGTTTAGACCGGTGTGACGTTCTCGGCCTGAGGACCTTTCTGGCCCTGGGTAACTTCCATCGTTACACGCTGTCCTTCGTAAAGGGTCTTGCGGCCACTACCATTGATTGCACTGTGGTGAACAAAGACGTCCTTGCCACCTTCCTGCTCGATGAAACCGAAACCCTTCTCATCGTTGAACCACTTAACGGTGCCTTCCACTTGATTAGCCATATCACTCTCTTACTCAATCATGCCAATGGTATTGGCGTTACGGTTAACCGACCCCGATGGGCCGGCGGACACTGACTCATTCTCGATAAGCGAGCTGCTTTGCCTCGTATGAGTCTGTGTTTTCGGGATGCCGCGCCGGGTATCATCCATAGCGCGGTCATAGGATCAGATTCAGGTCCGGCTGTTAGCAACTGCGTTGCCTGTTTCAACCCGGGACATGACGAAATGTTTTGCGGCTTGCTGGCAGGGTGATACACAGCCCTTTTGGCCCATATTTGCCCAACAGGGTCAGCGAAGACAGCAGAGGAAGCCGGGGTCTGACGGGAGGGTGTAACGCTGTTGTCGATCTCGCAAATGGCGGGAACGAATTTCTCGGGCGTGCCGAGACAAGCAAATATCATAGAGCCTTTACTCTGCGGGCTGCCAAGCAGCCTTGGCCTGTCTGGTAAGGCAGGGTGTGCCGTGCCATGCATTTAAAAATCAGCATACCCGAGAAACAGGGGCAAGGAAACAGAGAAATTCTTTCCACTCAGTAACGCAAGCGGCGACGCGACATGACTAGTCACGGGGCGGGGACAATTGCGGTGGCGCAAGTTCAAATATCTCCCGCTCGTCCGTCACCGGTTGGTAGCGGTGGCGAGCCAGGTGGCTGAGACCTGCACCGCCATACGCTACCGACGAATAGGCCACGTTGGCAATCAGGTGGTGCATGGAACGGGTGATCTTCACAGCCGGCCGATTTGGTGCCAGCGCCTCGACGCTCCGGAACACGGTGTCCGCTATCTGGAGGTGGGTCCGGTGAATGCGCGGTGCGGTTTCCTTGACCGCGTGGCCGATCAGGTCCAGCCAGCCGACCAGGTGGTCCGGCCGAAACCTGCGTTTCAGCCGCGGCTGCTCCGTCCGGGATTCGTCGTGCTCGTAGTTACTGATGTCGACACCACTGGGCTATCTGAAGGTAAACGTCTGAATGGTGGGCCAGCCGAAGATGGCCGACGCCAGCAAAATGGGCTTCACCGGCCAGGCCCCATACTTCGCTGTGTGGGCCTCGGGCACTGCTGCGGGGCACCAATGCATCGCCAGGGATCTCGTCGGTGCGGGCGTTACTGGCAACATGGAGGCTGCCGGATGCGACAAAATGGCGGATGCCAGTCACCAGCGTCGGCGGTGATAAGGTATCCCAGCAGCCGGATGTGAGGTTGCAGATGCCGGTGCTGCGCACGTCCAGTAACTCACCCGCCACTTGCAACGGTACCAGTTCCTGGCGGCGGAGCCATTGGGCACCCTGATGGGCCAGGCGCGCAAGCGGCGCGCCGAGATGGGGTGTGCCCAGGTAAACGCATTCACTGACCGACGCCAGCCAGGGTTTCTGCTCAGAACGGCCCACTTCGCAGGCCGCGCGGATGATCAGCCCGCCCATACTGTGGCCGATGAGGCAGAGCTGATCGATTGGGGTGGGCCAGTCCTGCACCAGCCGCTCGAGCTCGGCCGCAAGAAGCTCGCCGTTTTCCCGCAGGCCCAAGCCGGTGTTGTAGTGAAGGTAGAGTGGTGAAAAAGCTTCAAATCGGGCCAGAAGCGCCCCGTAGTCGGTGTCGCGCCGCTTGGGGTAATCCCATATGCTGCTGGTTTCGGTAAGCCCATGCACGAGCACACATATTTTGCGCTGACACTGCGCGTCGGTCTTTGGCTTGCCACTCAGGTACATGTTCAGGGCAAGTGGGTTGCCGCGGTGGTGTAGCCAGTCTCCCAGCAAACCGTTAATAATTGCCAGGCTCTCGCGGTACAGTGAGAATGACGGTCGCGGTGTGCTCATAGGCATCTCTCAGGCATGTAAAAGCGCATTGTCACGCAGAAAGGCCTACTGGGCTGGCTGCTTGAACATGGGCAGCTGAACCAGCGGCGTGTTCGGTGGAAGCCGGTAGAAACTGTCGGGCCTGTCCTGCGTCCTGATAGCTTCCAACTGCACACCGCCTGCCTGTTTGAGCAGGCCGCCATAGCCGCTTTGCTCCAGCTGTTCGATAGCCGCGGCGGCGGCCTCGCGGTCTTCGGCACTCAATACTTGCCCCAATCTCACCGCGGCGGTGATGAAGCCTTTGGTGATTTTGGTCACTTGCGGGTCTTTTGTCAGAACCACTTCCGACCGATTGTTGCCGACCTTGACCTGGTGAACCTGGCCCTCGTAGCCCGCTACGGTCTCCTGCCGTCCGGTATCCTGGATCTCAGGGACAAGGTCAGCCGCTTTCTGATCCGGCGCCAGTGCCTGGTTACGCAGGGTTGAGACCATCGAGCCCATCTGCTCAAGGTCCATGGCCATTCTCATGCCGGCTTTTTCCATAACCATGAACATCTGGTCGCCATTGAGAAGCAGGTAGCCATGGGGCGCAATGTCAGCCCGAAGTGTCTTGTCGTCCTTGTAGTACACCTCCAGCGTATTGTTGCCCGGCAACCGGTACCGGCCTGCCAGGTCGGCGTACGCGGTAGCCGTGGTAAAGATGAGCACGAGTGTTAGCAACGTTTTATACATAGGGTGAATCATTCCCGCTGGGTTTGTTCAGACTGATATTCGTCATCATCTGCAATCATATTCTTTACTGTATCAAGCCCGGGCCTGGGGCGGAACTGTCGTTATTGGTCCTGCAGCGCCTGTGCTATGGGTCCCCAAAGGGCACAAACAGAGGCCAGAGGCGCTATTTCCAGTTTATGTTGCACGCGCTCTAGAGAACGGAACTGAAGCCCTCGAAGGCCGGCGGACCGAGGTAGATATCCCGGGCGGGTTTCGCGTTGGCGTGAGCTTTGCGGAATGCCTCTGATTTGGTCCAGTCGATGAAAGCTTCTTCCGAGGCCCAGACACTGTGGGAAGCGAAGAGCGTGTGGTCTTCGTGGCTCGGGCCCTGCAGCAGGTTGAAGCTTTTGAAGCCCGGGACTTCGTCCAGGTAGGTTTCTCTCTGGCGCCAGATCCCGATAAATTCCTGTTCCTTGCCCGGGGCGATCCTGAAGCGATTCATGGCGATGTACATAGTCTCTGATTCTCCCTTTTAGACCTGTTTGAGCTTGGCCCCCAGCAGCCGGCCTGGCACCTTTCGTCCTGGTCAAACGCGAAGCTTTTGCCGCTCAGCGGTAAGTGGACCAGGATCCGACTGGCCTGGATAAACTGCCTTGTCCGTGTGCCGTCAGCACTTTTCCCTGTCGTGTGGCGCAGAACACGCCGTTTTGCCACCCAGGGGCGTGGCCTTCACCCAGCCTTTTTCTTTCGCCCCAATATTGCCGTGACAGCAGTAAAACACGAACAAAGGCGACCAGAGGCTGTGGCATCCCATGTCCACCACGTCGGGTTTACTCGACTATACGTTGTCCGCTGCTGCCGCGGTAGCAGTGAGACTGATCAGCCGGGCTGCCAGACCGGTGCGCGTAATGGCCCTTCGGCCAATCTCCGAACTCATTGATCTTCCTTGGCGACGGATATCCTGCTGCCGGGCACCGGAATGCACCGTATACTCTGCCGCAAATTTTGTCTGGAGTTGAGCATGATCTACCTGGTTCTCGTCACGGTCCTCTGGGCTGTGTCCTTCAGCCTCATCGGCGAGTTTCTGGCCGGGCAGGTCGACAGTGATTTTGCCGTACTTAGCCGCGTGGTCCTGGCTGGCCTGGCTTTCTTGCCAATGACCCGTTGGCGCGGGGTCCAGCTTGAACTGAAGCTGGGAGTCACGGTGGTGGGAGCGCTACAATTTGGTGTTACTTACCTCTGTCTTTATCGCTCATTTGCTTACCTGAGCGTGCCGGAAGTCCTGCTCTTCACGATATTCACGCCGCTCTACATCACCCTTATGGACGATCTGATCAAAGGGCGCTTTTCACCCGTGGCGCTTGTAGCGGCGGCGCTGGCGACGGTCGGTGCGGGTATTATCCGGTATGACGGACTCAGCAGCGATTACTTCACCGGTTTTCTACTGCTGCAGGTAGCCAATGTCACCTTCGCAGCCGGGCAGATCGGCTATAAACATCTTGTACAGCGATACCCTACCGAGGTGCCGCTGCATCGTTTTTTCGGCTACTTCTATGCGGGAGCGCTAGTGTTCGCGCTGCCTTCATTTTTACTGTTTGGCGACCCGGAGCGGCTCCCATCTTCAGCGTTACAATGGGGCGTCCTGGTTTGGCTCGGGCTTGCGGCTTCCGGCTTGGGGCTGTTTTTGTGGAACCGGGGCGCATGCCTGGTTGATGCGGGTACGCTTGCGGTCATGAATAACGCCCTGGTCCCGGCCGGCCTGCTGGTTAATCTGGTGATCTGGAACCGCGACGCAGACTTGTTGCGCCTTGTCCTGGGCGGATCCGTGATCGGCTGCTCGCTCTGGGTCAATGCGCGTTTTTCTCAACATGCCGTATGGGCGCGAAAACAGACAGCCCCGGGTAGCTAACCTGCTCGTCAATCCGGCGAATTGTTCCCATGAACCGGGCTGAAGCTTTTTTTGACGCGCTGATCTGGATCAAGCCGGCCCTCGCGCTAATTTGACCGAGATCAATACCCTCCGTTACCGGCGGCGGCATCATAGCGACAACACCCAACAGTGAGGAAGCTATGAAAACCCTGACCAAACTTGCCCTTGCCGCCACCATCGCAGGCCTTTCACTATCTGCCTCCGCGTACGAAAAAGGCGACCTGATCGTTCGTTTCGGCCCGGCGATGGTGGCGCCGGATTCGAGTTCCGACCCCGACCTGGTGGAAGTTGACGACGGCTACAGCCTGGGCCTTAGCGGAACCTACATGGTTCACGAAAGCGTTGGGCTGGAGCTGCTGGGCGCCCTGCCGTTCGAACATGACATCGACGGCACTGGTGGACTGGAAGGTGTCGACGTGGGCTCGACCAAACATCTCCCGCCGACATTTCTTGTGACCTACTACCCGAAACTGTCACCGCATTTCCAGCCGTTCGTGGGTGCGGGCCTTAATTACACCACATTTTTTCAGGAAGACACGGATTCCGAGCTGGATGCTGCATTGGGTGGAAACACCAAACTCTCCCTGGATGACTCCCTTGGCCTCGCTTTCGAAGCCGGGGTAGACGTCCCCCTGACTGACCGCCTGGCCCTGACTGCAACCGTTTGGAATATCGATATCGATACCGAAGCCGAAGTCCGGGTGAACGGTGCCAAGGCTGCAGAAATTGATGTGGAAATCGATCCCTGGGTCTACATGGTAGGTGTCAGCCTGGCTTTCTGATCAATTAGTCTTATCAAGCCGCAGCCCGGACTACAGTGTTGACGGGCGGCGGCTTTTGAGTTTTCTCAAGGAAACTCCAGCTATGGGGCGCGACAATGGCCTCAGACTTGGAGGATCCGAAAATGAATCAGACTGAACATGACATACCCGAAGGTGAAGTGACCCGTAAGGTGGCTCTCCGGGGCTGCGCACTCATGCTGGCGGGTCTTATCTCTATGACTGTCGTGGCTGTCGGCGAGCGAACTGGCGATCTCGATCAGCTGAGGTCGCGCGTGAGTGAAGCCGGAGCGTCAAGTGCTCTTCTGCTGTCGATGGACGCCAAGCAGGGTCTCTAGCCTGGCAACGTCGCAATCTTTACCTGGGCGATTTTTGCCTGAATAAGGGCTTGAGCTCGACCGCATCACCCGTGTTTCTCGCGGAGCATTTTCACCCAGGCTGGTACGCCGGCACTGGCGGGTTCTCGTATCACTTCGGCGCCTTTCAGCCCGGTCGGCTCGCCCGGGTCAATCACGGTTATAGGTACGCCAGGCCGAACCAGATGTACCAACCCGGCGGCTGGGCAGACCTGCAAAGAAGTGCCAACCACCAGCAGATAGTCGGCGCTCGCGACTTCGGCCGCCGCCTCCATCATTGGAACAGACTCGCCGAACCAGACCACGTGGGGACGCAGTTGGCTGCCCTTGACGCAGAAGTCACCCAGGTTTATCGGGGCATACCCAATGTCGTACAGAAGCGTTTCGTCGGCCGAAGATCTTGCCATCGTCAAGTTGCCGTGCAGATGAAGCACGCGGCTTGAGCCTGCGCGCTCATGCAGGTCGTCGACGTTCTGGGTAACGATACTCACCCGATATTCGCCTTCCAACTCAGCCAATGCCAGATGGCCAGGGTTGGGGCCCACTGCGCCAAGCTGTCGTCGCCGTTCGTTATAAAAGTGCAAGACCAGCCCGGGGTCTCTCGCAAAAGCTTCGGGCGTGGCAACGTCGTAAACGCTGTGTTTCTCCCATAGGCCGCCATTATCGCGAAACGTAGAGAGCCCACTTTCCGCGCTGATACCCGCACCTGAGAGGACAACGATGTGTTCGCTCATAAAACCTCCGTTCATCCCTCCGCCGAGACAGGATGGAGCCAAGACGGGTGATTGCACAAGCTCTTACGGAACGGCCAGACGCATTACACGCCCGTGTTCAGAGCCGATGGGAGCGGGCATGTACAATCGCAGCTGTACGGTTGGAAACTCCCGGCTTCTGGTAAATATTCTTCAGGTGCCACTTGGTCGTCGAGAGCGCAGCACCGGTGGCTTCGCTTATCGCAGAATTGGTAAGGCCCTGTTGCAGGAGGTGAAGAATCTCGCGTTCCTTGAGTGTAAGCACATCTTTTGGCGTGATCTCGCGAACGCTATAAGGCTGTTTGGGGCTGGCGGGGATGGGATAAAGCTCAGGCGCCAGGAGGTCGGCGAATTTTCTGTGGAGCGCGGGGGTATTGAGCGCGTTATTGGCGGCCGCAAACTGAACCAGGTTCTCGAGCCCGGGTGTTTCGTCAAACAGGGACCGGGAAAAACACCTGAGACCGTTCGCTTTTATTGAATCCTGCAGCATGGCCACAGCTTCAATATGGTCGCCGCGGAGGAAGCGAAGTTGCGCCCTGTTGCAGGCTGCTACCATAGACCGCGCATGGACACCGTGATTGTCGAGAACAGCCTGGATCTGAGCCAGAATCTGGTCCGCTTTTGCAAAATCTCCGCGCGCCATCAGCCAGTAAGCCGCGGTGAGTCCATAGCGCTCAGTAGACTCCCGGTAATGGGATGGATTTCGCCAAAGGTCCTGCTCAACCATCTCAGGCAGGCCATGAGCCCTGGCGACGCGGTCCACCGCCGCAAGATCAACGGACTCGAGGCCAGGTGCCACCGCCTGGCGCATGCACTCTAGGGCGACCTGGCTCTGGAAGCGATCGTAGCGGCCTAACAAAAGAATACGGCTCAGCTGATCCAACAGCCGGCTCGACTGTCTATGGTTCCCCTCCAGGTGGAGTAACCGGGCCAGGCTGATATAGACGGTTGCAACGATTTCAGTCGCGCAGGCGTGGTCGACATGGGGCAGCAGCTCCTGGCAAAGCTTTTTTGCCTTGTCGAGTTGGTTTTGTTCGTAGTGCACCACAACCATGCCGGTGGCGATATTGACCCAGGCAGGAGACGACGCTTGGCTACCAAGGCGCAGGTATGACGCGTCGAGCGTGGCGACGGCCTCGCGCGTCCGGCCCATGGAGCGGTCGCACAGCGCCATGATGAGGTCGGCATAACTTTCGAGATAGATATAGCCCGTCTGGGCGAGAGTCACCTTGGCCTGGCGGGCGATCCGCAAGGCAGATGCAAGATCGCCTTGCTGAAGTAGATAGTAAGCCAGAATAACCGATGAAAAAGCGCGGATATCCTTGTGACAACTCGAGGCCATCAACGGGGTGGCGTCGAGGTCGGAGAAAAACTCGGTCTCTTTCTCGAACAACTGCAGGCACAGCTCGAGTACCCCCAGGCTGCTGTGTTTCCACATTGGCGAAACATGGGTACTCGCCTTGACCGTCTCCAGGTAGTAACGGGCTTCGTTGAAGCGGCGCGAGAAGATCAACGCATGCAGGAGCGGCACGGCCAGTGTTATACGTGCCAGAAGCTCGTCTTCTTTCAGGTGGCCCAGCGCGCTCAGAATGCTGTCGAACTTCCCCCACTTGGCCCAATCCTCACAGGCGTGTTCCAGCACCGCCATGCAATAGTCGTCGTCGCCGCTCTGCTTGGCATGGCTAAGAGCCATGTCGAGGTCACCCACCTGAAGAAAATAACCCGCGGCCCGGGCATGGAGCTTTGCAGTCGCCTCGGGCGCCATTTCCACGGCGATTCTATTGCAGAGGAAGTCTCTGAGAAGGCCGTGGTAACGACACCAGCCGGACCGTCCCTCTACCTCCGTAACGAAGGTGCCCTGGCTCAGGAACAACTCGATGAACCGGGCTGAACCGGTACTCTGGAAAACGTGGTCGCACACCGCAGAGTTGAAGCGCTCGAAAATTGCGGTAGCGATGAGAAAAGCGCGGGTCGGCTCGCATAGCCCTTTCAGAACGACGTGGCAAAAGTAATCGACCATCTCGGGCTGGTTGCCACTGAAAGCGTCCAGCGCTGCCGCGCCGGAGCGGGCGTAACTTATGAGGGCCAGCTTGACCCCCGCCGCCCAGCCCTCGGTCAGGTGGTAAAGGCGCTCCAGCTGTTGCTCAGGAATGCGCTCACCGCCCAGCGTGATGCTGAGCTGATTGATCTGTTGGCGTTCGAGCCGCAAATCGTTGCCATCGATCGTTAGCAAACGGTTCTCCAGGCGGAGCTGACTGAGAGAAAAATCAGGGGCGCGTCGTGTAGAAATGACGATATTGAGGTTGTCCGGTAAACGCTCGAGCACCATGGCCATGATGTCGTGTATCAGCGGCGAGTCGATGTGCTGGAAGTCATCAAGAACGATACAAAGACGGCCCTCCAGACCTTCGAGCGCGGCCAACAGGGTGTCCGCGATGACGTGGCTGGCTTGGGACTGGTCGGCAAAGAGGTCGAATGTTGAAACATCCACCAAGTGGACGGCTTTTCGCACAGACTCAAGGAAATGCTTCAGGAAAAACATGGGATCACGGTCGCGTGCGCTGATCCTCAGCATGACAAAAGAGCGTTCGTCGCTGTGGTCGCGCCACTGTCCAAGCAGACTGGTTTTGCCGGACCCTGCGGGCGCCATGATTACCGTAAGCGCATAGCGATGGCTCTGGCCGAGCACTTCCAGAAGGTCGTTTCTTATTATGTGTCCATGCATGGCTGGCAGTCAGTTGGTGTTTCGGCTACCGGTCGGCGGCACGAGATCGTGCCTTACATGACCGGAATATGAGTTCACTTTAACGTTTTCGCTATTGATTTATTGAAATTTAGCAATTGTTAAGTTGTTCATCTTAGCCGAGGCTAACATGTCCCAATGCCCCCTCCCCATTAATTAAGTTCGAATTGTGACGCAAAACGCGTCGTCTTTATATACATAATACGGCGGCCGTTAAGCGCTAACACCATGAAATTAAAAGAGGGGCCATCCTTTAGAGGGGGCAAAGTCCTGTGTCATCGGACCCGATGGTGATCGCACCCCCCTGAGGGGAGGGTGTCCGGCCAAAGCTGACTCGATACGCTACCGATTCGCTAGGGACCCAAGCCAAGGATTGCAGGCATTCAATGCCGGCGATGCAGCGGGGTAATCTTGGCAGAAACGTAAAAGTTGGTCTCGGGCTCTTCCAGAATGCAGGCACGCAGTGGTCGAAGACTCTTGGTATGAGGCCCATAACAAAAAGAGATGTAAGCTATGGATACTAAGACTAAGGAAAAGATCTTCGCCCGTTACTGCCCTATCCATCGGATCAGCATTAGCGACATCAAACAGATGTATGGTGTTTTCTGCCAGTACTACGAGCACACCAGCGTTGAAACATTCATTGCCGACCTGAGCAAAAAGGACGGCGCGATACTCGTCCGTACACGCCATGACAAGCGCGTCATCGGTTTCTCCACGGTCGTCAACATGAAGTTCAACATTGGCGATACCCGAGGCCGCGGCGTCTTCAGTGGCGACACGATCATTGAGAAGAAGTATTGGGGCAACAACGCGCTCCACATGGCGTTTTTCCGATATGTCCTGCTGCAAAAATTCAAGTCTCCCTCTACTCCGGTATTCTGGCTCCTGATCTCAAAAGGATATAAAACCTATCTACTGTTGGCTAATAATTTTATCGATTACTATCCCAACCCGGAAAATCGCAACGGCGAGCTGAGCAAGGTAGTGCGGAGCTATTGCGACGAGTTGTTCCCTGGTCACTTCGACCCGAAGCGCGGGGTACTGGATTTTGGCGAGACTGCACAACGCCTGCGCGGGGATGTTGCCGCTATCTCTGAGGACCTGAAATCCCGCTATCCCAAAATCAACTTCTTCGAACAGAGCAATCCGACCTGGCAGCA
The DNA here is from genome assembly GCF_004851605.1 of Hydrocarboniclastica marina. Taxonomy (GTDB): domain Bacteria; phylum Pseudomonadota; class Gammaproteobacteria; order Pseudomonadales; family Oleiphilaceae; genus Hydrocarboniclastica; species Hydrocarboniclastica marina. The sequence continues at coordinate 4,074,138 of NZ_CP031093.1, read as the reverse complement.
GGGGACAGAGCTGCCCTGTGTCGGCGTGATCAACTTTCGCGCGATAGGCTCCTACGTCGTGAAATCGCTGCGCAAGCCGATGGCGGCGCGAAAAGCTGCAGCCGCCGCCAAGGCCGAGAACGTCGCAGGCGTGGCGCAGCAGGTCGGGAGAGTCCAGTGACTAATCGGCTCGGACACACGCTGCTGCGGGGTATCCTTCAGCCGGGGCGCAGACACTATCTGCGCTGCACCAACGCGCTTGAGGCTACCCAACGCAGCCAGCTGCGCCGTTTGCTGGGCCAGGTCTCGGGCGTAACCGGTCACCGCCAGCATTCGGTCTCCTCAGGCTGGAGCTGGGAGCAGTTCGCCGAACGCCAGCCAGTTACCGAATTTGCCGACTGGCGTACCCTTATCGAAGCCCAGCGCGCAGGGCGTACCCCCCTGCTGACTTCTTCGCCAGTGATGCGTTACCAGCCGACCAGTGGCTCAACCTCGGCTTTTAAATGGATTCCCTATACCCAGCAATTTCTCCGCGAACTGGACGCTGCCATCGGACCGTGGCTGGGTGATCTTTACAAGCGGTACCCGGGTGTCCGTGGGGGCGCTCATTACTGGTCGTTATCCTGGGTGCCCACATCCATGCGTCAGGCTGTGCGCGGCCATATCAATGACGACATGAAGCTGCTCTCCGGCGGCAAGCGTTGGCTGGCCAGCCGTACTCAGGCCGTGCCAGACGCTGTGTCCCTGGCCGCCACGTCTGACGACTCGCTTTACGCGACGCTGGCCTATCTGGCCTCACGCCGTGACCTGACCACAATTTCTGTCTGGAGCCCTACGTTTGCACTGGGCTTGCTGGAGAAACTCGGGCTCTGGCGGCAAGAACTGATAGAGACGCTCTCAACCGGGAGCTGGGGCGCAAGGCAAGAGAGCCTGCAGCACCTGCGTGCGCCGACGTCCCAAGGGGGCGCAGCAATTCTCCGTCACTGGAACGGTGTCCCTCAGGCAGACTTTTTTCGCGTGCTCTGGCCCCAGCTGGCGTTGATCAGCGCCTGGGACACCGCTGGTGCGACGCGATGGGCACAGCGCCTGCACAGTTGGCTGCCCCAGGCGGCGTTCCAGGGCAAGGGTCTCTGGGCGACAGAGGGCGTGGTTACCATCCCCCAGGGCGATCAGCACGTGCTCGCCGCGACTTCCCATGTCTATGAGTTCGAGGATGCCTCGTCGGGTGAGATACTGCCGCCGTGGAAGCTGGACCGAGGTCAGGAGGTGGTCCCCCTGATTTCCACGGGAAGCGGCCTGCTGCGATACAAGATGAGCGACCGGCTCGTGGTAGACGACTTCTACGGCCAGCTGCCCTGCCTGCGTTTCCTGGGTCGCAATGACGGTTCGGACATGGTCGGTGAAAAGATCAGTACGATTCTGGCGCAGCAGACCCTGGATGCGTTGGCGTGGCCAGCCGGGGTTGGGCCTGTGACTATTCTCGCGGCAGACCAGGGCGGCGCTGCCGGACACCCTGCGTACGTTGTCATGGCTGATGCGCCAGAGGGTAAAAGCCCGTCGCAGTACACACAGTGGGCAGCAGAGATTGCGGCACAACTGGAGGAGACGCTGCAGGCGCATTTCCACTACAAGCTGGCCCGTAACCTGGGTCAACTCGACCCGGCGCGCTGCCTTTGCGTACCGCATGCCCAGAAAGTTTATCTGGACGCTTGCAGCGCGCGCGGCATGATCGAAGGAAACATAAAGATCGAGGCTCTGCGCTCCTGGCCAGGTGATCTGCCGGGCGCGACACCCGTAGGACGGGACGCCGCTGCGGAGGCAGTGTTGTGAGTGTGAATATCCGCGCCGCTACGGTGGACGATAGCCCAGCTATACTGAGGCTGCTCGCGAACAACTCCCAGCCAGGCAAACTGCATCTGACCTTCGAACGGGCCCCGGACTACTTCTATGGCGCTCGTGTCAGCTGCAAAGAGCCTGATGTCTACGTTGCAGAGCATCCCGATGGGGATGAGCTGGTCGGCCTGTTCAATGTCGGCTATCGGGAAGTGTTTGTGAATGGTGCGGTCGAGACCGTCCGTTATGGACATGACCTGAGACTTGACCAGACCTTCCGCGGCGGCAGCGCCATGCTGGCTATTTATCAGATGCTGCGGCAGGTGCTTGAAGGGCCTGAGTGGATGCAGTCGGTGATTCTTGCCGACAACGCGCATTACATTAAGTCGGTCGGGGGCTCGCGCCCCGGCTTGCCGAGCTTTTACCCCTGCGGCGAGATAGAGACCAGTTTGCTGTACGGGCGGCGCTCAAAAAAAGTGGCAATCGGCAACAGCGAGGTCCGTCCGGCAACGGCAGAAGATCTGCCGCTGATGCAGGAGCTGCTGGACCGGGAGGGGCCCCGCAAGCAGTTTTACCCGTACTACCGTTTCAGCGCGCTGACGGGTACTGATCCGTTCTACCGCGGCCTGAAGCCGGAAAGCTACTGGCTGCTGTTCGAGCGGGGCCGGCTGACCGGTATGGTCGGCACATGGGATCAGGCAACGTTCAAGCAGACCCGGGTAGTCGATTACTCCCCGGCGATTGCGCTGGCGCGGCCATTCTACAATTTTGGCAGCGCATTGCGCGGCGGAGCCCGCCTTCCTGCCAGAGGCGGCTGTTTTCATTACCTGAATCTTCACAGCATTCTTATTGAGGATAACCAGCCCGAGCGCTTCGAATTGCTCCTACAGGACCTCAGCAGCCGTTTCACCCGAGAGTATGACGCCCTGGTGTGCGGTTTCTTCAAGCAGGATCCCCTGGTCAACGAGCTGGCCAGATACCGTCGACATGTTTTAGAGAGTCGGCATTTTCTGACGACGTATGGCGCTGATCCGCGTCCCGATCTGGACGCTGGACGCATACCTTTTGCTGACATAGCTCGGCTGTAGTTAACTTATGAATGCGACCTCGAAGTTTCGTCGGCTGTTCAACCCGGGCTGGACCTGGATACCTGTGGTTCTGGTGTTTGCCGGCCTTATCGCGGGCGTTTACCTGGCTGCGCCGGAATCCCATACACGGGCTGAGGTAACACCCATACCCGAGTACTCCGTTCGACTGGCCCAACGGGAGCGTGTTCAGCTGTCGTTACGGAGCCAGGGAATCGCCCGCGCTCGCCATCACATCCCCCTGAGCTTGCAGTCCAGCGGCGAAATCATCGAGCTCGACCCAGCCTTTGAAAGCGGTAGATGGGTCGAGTCTGGCCAGACCCTGGCCCGGCTCGACCCCGAACCTTTTGTGCTGGATGTGGCCCAGTATGAACACCAGGTAAGCGCGGCGCGCCTTCACCTGCAGGAAGTCGAGGCCAATGCAGTAGTGGCGCGGCGCAATGCCAGCAGCAAAGCAACCGACTTTGCGTTGTTCAAGCCTCAGCTCAGTGAGGCCCGGGCCCGTCTGGCCTCGGCCGAGTCCACCCTGCAGATGGCACGGCGGCGGTTGCGCCGGAGTGTTCTGGTTGCGCCGTTTTCAGGCCGTTTGGAACAGGTCTCGGTCTCTGCCGGCCAGCAGATCGGCGCAGGCGAACCGCTGGGACGGCTTTACAGCACACCGGAGGTGAGGCTGCCGGTTCGCGACGACTGGCTCCAGTTGCTGGATGCCGACCTCATGAGTGTGCAGGCATCCCTTGAAGTGCCGGTTATCCTGCGAGGAAGCTTTGGCGGGCGCGAGCGGGTCTGGCCCGCCATGATTACTCGGCGCGAAGGCGGGTTGAACCGTAACCAGATGACCTGGCTTATTGCAGAAGTCGCGGTTGATCCGGGCACGCTGCCCCTGGAGCCGGGCGTCTACGTCGAAGCGGAGATTCAGGGCGCGGTTCTGGACGATGTTTTTGTGCTTCCACGTGAGGCCCTGGTTGGCAAGTCAGAAGTCTGGGTCCTGGACGACGGCGAGCGACTACGCCGCAAGCCCGTGCAATGGACCCATCGCGACCAGACCAACGTTTACGTAACGGCGGGCCTTGAAGTCGGCGAGCTGGTGCTTGAGCAAGGACACAGGCACTTGCTTGAAGGCGCGCGCGGCCGACCGGCTTCAGCCAAGGACGCAGCCGGCGCTGAGACGAGTACGCTGGCCTCTGCCACCAGGACGCGCCAGTAATGCGTGGCTCGATCGAATGGTTTATCGACAACCCCCGTGTTGCCAACCTGTTGGCCGCGGTGTTGATCCTGGGCGGCCTGTTGGCCATCCCCAACACCCGCCAGGAAACACTGCTGAACGTTCCACTGGAGCGCATTGGCGTCGTCAGCAAGCTAGCCGGTAGCCCTCCAGAAGTCACGGAACAGCTGCTGTGCACGCCTCTGGAGACTGCAATTGAGGGTATCGAGGGAATTACTGACGTTCGTAGCGAAGCCCGGGAAGGCCTGTGTTCGATCACGGTGGATGTGCTCGAGGGCTACGACGTTCAGACGGTTCGCGATCTTATCGCGGCGCGCACGGTAGCCCTGGACAGCCTGCCGGAAACGGCCGAACCGCCGGTCGTCGAAGAAGTCATCTTTCGCAACCGGGTCGCCCGGGTGCTGCTGACGGGCGACGCCCGACCCCGTGAACTCTACAATCTGGCCCGGGGCCTGCGCAGAGACCTGCTCTCGACCCCGGCAATAGCCCAGGTCGAAGTGGAGGGTTTGCCGAGCCGGGAACTCGGTATTGAAGTGTCCCGGCAAGACCTCTACCGCTACGACCTGACCTTCGCGGAACTGGCGGACAGTATCCGCAATCAGGTGACACGGGTTACGGGAGGCCTGCTGCGAACCGACCAGTCCAATGCCCTGCTGCAGGCGGGTGAGCAAATCAGTGATCCGGAGGCCTACCGGGAGGTCGAGGTCCGGCGGGGGCCGGATGGTGATGTCCTTTACCTTGACCGTATCGCCCGGTTGGAGGATGGATTTGGACGTGACTCCATGGGCGCCTGGCTCAATGGCCAACCTGCCGCAGCCCTCGATATCTATCGGGTCGGCAATCAGGATGTGGTCGATGTTGCTGCTGAGGTAAGGAAGTTTGTCCATGAGGTCCAGCTTCCGGAGGGCATGCGGCTGATCCTCTGGGAGGACAGCGCCATCCAGTATGAAAGCCGCTCCCAACTGCTGTGGAGCAGCGCGCTCCAGGGCCTGGCGTTGCTGGTAGTCATTCTCGGGGTGTTCCTGGGGTTGCGGCTGGCCGGCTGGGTGGGGCTGGGCATTCCCGTCTCCATGTTGGGCGCCTGCATTTTACTGCCACTGTTTGATCAGTCCTTCAACACCATTTCGCTGTTTGCCTTCATCCTGGTGCTGGGGATTGTGGTTGACGATGCCGCTGTCGTTGGCGAGAGCGTTTATGAACAGGGCCGTGAAGACGGCCCTACCCGAGCCGCAGTCATTGCTGGAACCCAGCGGGTGGCCGGTCCCGTTACCTACGCCATCCTGACCACTATTCTTGCTTTTGCGCCCATGCTGTTTCTGCCGGGGCCGGAAGGCGAATTCATGCGTGTGGTGCCCATAGTCGCCATTGGCATTCTGATCCTGTCGCTGGCCGAGTCCCTGTGGATTCTGCCCGCGCATCTTCACAGCGCGATGAAGCGCCCACCGGATCGCAGCGACCTCTTCAGCGCGGCGGTGAACCGCCGTTTCGACCGCTGGGTCCAGGAACGGTTCATGCCGTTTCTTCGGTGGGCAACCACCCAGCGCTATCCGTTGCTGGCGGCCTTTTTTGGCATTTTTCTGCTTTGCCTTGCGTTCCTGAACAGCGGCTGGCTGACAGTCATGATGTTTTCAAAGGTTGACGGCGACATCGTCATGGTCGACGTCGCCTTCCCGGAAGGCACCAGTAACGCCCAGGTGGCGCGCGCGGTTGAGTCGCTGCAACAATCTGCGCAGGCGCTGGCTGACCAGCTGAACAGCGAAGGCGAAAATGATGTTGTCACCGATATCTATGCGGAGCAGGGCCGCCGCAACAAGTACTCCACGGCGCACGACGCGGGTGCCCATCTCCGTGCCAGAGTGAGCATCGCGCTTGCGCCTGGCGAGAATGGCTCAAACGCGGACAGCGTGGCCCGGCTTTGGCGGGAACAGCAGGGCCCCATCAGAGGTGCGGTTTCACAGCGCTTTCATGCCAGCCTCAATGAGGTCAAACCTGACATTCATATCAACCTGTTCCACGATGACCTTGAAATCCTGGAAACACTGAGTGTGGAACTGCAGCGCCAGATTGAACGCATCGACGGTACCCATGAGATTTCCAACAGTATGACAGCTCACTTCACCAGCATCGGGATCGATCCCCGGCCCGGCGCTGAGCTGGCGGGTGTGACACGTCAGCACCTCGGGACCCAGGTGAATGCTGCTTTCCAGGGCTCTGTGGTCGATCGATTGCCCGAAGGTGACCACGATGTGCCGGTGGTACTGCGCTTGCCGGCAAACCAGAGCGATAGTATCTGGCACCTTGAGCAGCTGCCGGTAACCCTGAGCGATGGGTCTGTTGCACCCCTGGGCGCGCTGGCTGAGCTTTCCCAACAATCCACACCTGCTGTAATAAGCCATTACGACAATCAGCGTAGCGCGACGATTACGGCCTACCTCGATGAGCACCTGGCGTCTCCGGGTCAGGTCATGGCCGAGTTGGAACAAAACTGGTTGGCCGAAGCTGTGCAGCGTTACCCGGGCACCAAGTGGTCCGTTGCCGGTAAACCGAAGGCCATTGCCGAGTTCATGACTTATCTGACGGTCAGTTACGCGCTGGCCATCGCCGGGATGTTCTTCATACTTACGGTTGCGTTCGGCACCTATTGGCAGCCTATGCTGATCCTGACCGCTATACCGTTCGGGCTGGTCGGCGGCTTTCTCGGGCATGCACTCCTCGGGTATGACCTGACGCTCTGGTCGATCGTAGGCATTGTTGCGGTGAGCGGCGTCGTGGTGAATGACAACCTAGTGCTGATCAGTGCGGTTAACGAACTCAAGGCGGCCGGTCGGGAAGTGCGGGAAGCGGTGCTTGAGGCTGTAGGTCAGCGTTTCCGTCCCGTCATCCTGACGACGTTAACCACGTTTGCCGGGGTAGCGCCACTCATTATGGAGCAGAGTACGCAGGCCCGATTTCTTGCGCCGATGGCGGTTGCTGTGGCCTTTGGCGTGCTGTTCGCGACCTTTATTACCTTGCTGATGGTGCCCAGTCTTTGCCTGGTAGGTGAGGATATCCGGGACCTGAAGGAGCGCATCAAGGCGCGGCGCTTCAAGACAACGGAGCAGGACAGCGTAGAGCAGGCTTATCAGGCTGGACAGCGGGCGGCAATCTCTGGTTTCGGCCCGGACGCGCCGCAGAACCCGTACACCGACGATGTCCTGCGGGCGAGTTGGGAAGCCGGGCTGGATGACCCGGACCCGTCAATCAGGGTTGCAACGCAGTAGCTTCCTCCCGTTCTGCAACAGCTGGCTTCTGGGCTGGCTTGCAGCGCATCCAGCGGTACTCCCCGGCGTCAAGGCGACGGGTGCGCAGCCAGAAGCGCCAGGTAGACCAGGGCCAGACGGCAAAGTTCTTTCCGCCATCCTGCTGGTACCAGCTGGTGCAACCGGTGTTCCAGACCGTACCCTTTATCGCTTCCTGCACCTTTTCGTTGAATTCGCGCTGCACTTCCGGCCGCAGGTCCAGGTAATCGGCGCCGGTCTGTTTTAGCTTCTGCATGCACTGAATAATATAGTTGGCCTGGGCTTCGATCATGAAAATGATGGAGTTGTGCCCAAGCCCCGAGTTGGGACCGACCAGCTGATACATATTCGGGTAGCCAGCTGTCGTCACGCCAAGGTAGCTTTCCGCACCGTCCTTCCAGTCCTTGTGGATGTCGTGGCCCGGCAATCCGGTCAGTGCAAACTCTTTCATGTAAATGCGGGGGTCGACGATAAAGCCTGTGCCCAGGATGATGCAGTCGGCGGGCCTTTCGCTACCGTCCTGCGTAACAATGCTGTTTTCGCGGATCTCACTGACGTTGTCGGTAACCAGCTCAACGTTCTTGCGATTGAAGGTCGGGTACCACTTGTTGGAGATGAGAACGCGCTTGCAACCAATGGTGTAGTCCGGAGTGAGCTTCTCGACCAGTTGGCGGTCCTTAACCTGGATGCGAATGAACAGTTGAGCCAGTTTCTGTAGTGCCCGGGCCAGCGCGGGGTGGAACACCGGCCATACCCTGGACTCATTGGTCCAGTAGAGGCGGGCGCGGTGGAGTTTGCGCAGCACCGGAAAACGCTGGAACAGTTTTTTCCTGATACGTCCGTACTTACGTTCATCCCGCGGTATAACCCAGGCGGCTGAACGCTGCATGACATAGAGTTGGGCCACATGCGGAGCGATTTCCGGCACATACTGAATCGCACTGCCGCCGGTGCCGATAGAGACCACGTTTTTGCCCTTGAGGTCATACTCATGGTCCCATTGCGCGGAATGGAAAACCTTGCCCTTGAAGTTGTCGAGGCCTTTGATCTTGGGTATGGCAGGCACATGCAATGGCCCACTGGCCAGAATAAAGTGCTTGCAGCTAAAGGTCTGCCCACTGCCGGCAGAAATGTTCCAGCGACCGGTATCCGCATCAAAATGCGCGCTGTTCACCTCCTGATTGAACTGGATGAACGGGCGTAAGCCGTAGTGGTCCACCGCTTCCAGGATATATTGCTGGATTTCGTGCCAGGGCGCGTAGCGCTTGCTCCAGTCAGCTTTGCCGAAGAACGAATAGGAGTACATGTGGGACTGGACATCGCAGGCACAGCCGGGATAGCTGTTGTCGCGCCAGGAGCCGCCGACTTCCTGGTCCTTTTCGAGAATGACAAAATTCTGGATCCCGGCCTCGCGCAATTTGATAGCCATGCAGAGACCACCAAAACCGGCACCGACAATAACGGCTTCGACACACTGGGGAGCAGTATTAATGGGGGGGCGACTATTCATGGGAGCACCTGAATCCTATTTTTAGAACAAAAGGTGTACAGCTGTACACCCGCGCTGAGGCCATATTCCCGCCACTGCCGGGCCAATTCCTTGAGCTAGATCAGGAAAAAACGGCTTTTCCGTTGCATTAGCTATAGTTGTCGTTGAAGCGTGACCCGTGTCTTAATTCAAAAATGCGAGCCCTGGATTGAGGTTGACAATTTGTCAAAACAGTCGTTCTGCATTAGATAATGGGGCTGTGTTACGAAAATCTACAGCTCGCAACAGAGCTTTACAGTAGAAATCCGGGCCTCCTCTATACTTCCTCTACGTCCTTCTTTTCCCGTGCATCCTTGATAGAACTGTCTATGACCAGGATCAGCTTTATATGAGTGTCGCCTGTGGCGGTCTCCGGGCTTTCGCCCTGGCCTTGTGCCGCCCTATTGGTAGCGTTGGCAATCTGCGACACAGGGTGGCGATCTTTATAACCGCAACACTGCTCGCGGCTGGCAACAGCCAGGCGATGGAAGTCATAACCAACACATCTGTACCGGTTTCCGAACTTTCCCAGCTTGAACTACGGGCTATCTACACGATGCGTCTGGACCGCTGGAGCAGCGGCTCGGAAATCCGTGTTTTTGTTTTGCCGCAGAAGGATGAACGGCACCAGGAGTTCGCCAAGACGGTACTGCAGGCGCTGCCCCATCAGTTGCAGGCGGTCTGGTACCGGTTGGTTTACTCGGGGATGGGAAGCGCCCCGACTGAAGTGAAAAGTGAGCAGGAGATGATCGAACGCGTCAGTGAAACGCCGGGGGCGATCGGCTACGTGGGTAAGGGTAACAATGTCACCAATGTGCAGGTCATTAAAATTGAAACTTCCTCTTAAAGGGTTGTTCCTGATCGCCTGCGCTGCGCCACTGCACGCGGACGATTTCTCGCCGAGCTGGCGTTGGAATGCCTTTGCCAGCCAGGGCGCTATCCATACCAGCGACAACAACTTCTTTGGCCGGAGTGACGATAGCGTCTCGACTGAGTTTCGGGAACTCGGGCTGCTGCTGGGCGCCGAGCCGCTCCAGGACCTGCAGCTTTCGGCTCAGTTCCTGAGCCGCGAAGCCGGCGAGGTTGATGAGACCGATTTTCAGGTGGACTATGCGTTCGCCACCTATGATTTCTATGCCGGGGTTGATGCGCTGTTCGGTATAAAAGCCGGTCGAATTCGGGCACCTGTCGGCTTCTACAACGAGACTCGCGACGTCGCCCACACGCGCCCATCCATCCTGCTGCCTCAATCCGTGTACCCGGAACGGCTGCGGGATCTGACCTTCTCCCGGGACGGTGTGCAGTTGTTTGGCAGCTATCAGTTTGGGCTGAGCTCCCTGAACCTCGACTTATCCTATGCGGAGCTCAATATCAGCGGCGATGACTATCCCGAACTGGTTGGAATCGATTCGCTGCCAGGCGAGGTGGAGACACCCTATGCACCCATGGCACGTCTGATCTACGACTGGGATCTGGGGCGGGCCCGGTTGGGGGTGACCTATGCTGACTTTTCTGCGACCTACAAACCCATTCCCGGTCAGGAGCTGGATATCTCGTTCGACTATTGGGTACTGTCGGCTGAATATAATGCCGCGCGGTGGTCGCTGATTGCGGAATACTCGACGTTTGACAGTAACCTCGAGGACATCGGGAATCTCAACGCGCTGCTTGGCGGTTCGATGCCCATGGATCCTGCAGCGCTGGAAGGCTACGGCGGTCTGAGCGGCTATGATTCTGCCGATCTCGCCGAGCTGGGTGCCCTGGCGGGCGGTAACCTCCGCTACAGCACCAAGGGCTTCGGTTACTACATACAGGGCGTCTACCGGATCACCCCTGCCTGGGATGCATTCCTGCGCTGGGATGTGACCTACTCGGACGAGGAGGACCGCGATAATCCTTTCCTCTATACCAAGGATGTAACCACCGGAGTGGGCTGGCGTCTGGATTCCAACTGGTTGATGCGCGCCGAATGGCATGTCATCGAAGGCAACTCAATACTCTCGACGCGCGAGAATCGGCCCCAGGACCTGAAAAAGTACTGGCAGATGGTGCTGTTCCAGATCTCCTACCGGATATAGCCCAATGCTCTTCCCCTCACGCTTTCTGAGTATAAAGTGGAAGGTTTTTGCGCCTACCAGCATTCTCCTTTCACTCGTTTTCCTCGGATTCGTGTTCTCGAACGCTTTGCATCTCCAGTCCCAGTTCGACCACGGCCGTACCCAGCTCGCGCAGTACCATCGGCAGCAGCTGGAAAGTCTGCTCAACCTCAATGTGTTACGCAACCAGCAACTTCTGACCAGCGTTGGCAGTGGTGTGGAAGTTATTGATGCACTGGTGTCAGGCGACCCCGACCGTATTCAGACAAGCCTGGCTGAGCCTTTCTGGGCGCTGAACATGGAGGTAGGGGCGAACGATCTGTCGGTTTACACGGCCGAAGGGGAGCTTTTGGCCACACTGGGAGACGCTCTGCAGGTACCGTCGCTGCTCGCCGCGGCCCGCGAGGAGGAGCGGCCGCAATGGCAGGTAAACTGCGGAGAGAGCAACTGCGAAATGGCGTTGGTTATGCCTCTGTTGGCGGGCCGCGATATCGTCCTCATGGCTATGAGTGCGTCGCTGGGCGACCTGGTGGTTCAGTTTAGCCAAATGACAGGCGCCGATATTGCGGTGCTGACCGACCGCAGCGAGACGCTGGAAGAAGGCGCCGAGGACTTGCCCCACTGGGACCGCAATATAGCAGCGATGACCCGGCTTAGCCGAACCCGATCGCTACTGATGTCTCTTGACGACAAAGCGGACCTTAATCAGATGCGGTTCGAGCCCCTGGTGCTTCAGGAGCAGGGCGCAACCCGGGAAATCCGGGTTTTCGCCTGGCAGGGTACCGACCTGGTGATGATCAATGACATCACTGATGAGCAGCGGGAGATCGACAGCGCCATCCACAACAGTGTGCTGTTCGGCACCATTGCCTTGATCCTCGCGGAACTGCTGCTGCTGTGGCTGCTGTGGAAACCTATGACGCGTCTCCGCCAGACCGCGGCCTATTTGCCCTGGCTGGCCGAAAACAAGTTCGACGATATGCGTCTTGCGCTTAACAAGTTAGCCCGGCAGCGGCTCTTCGACGATGAGTCAGACGTGCTTTCCGCCACTGCGGTGCGGGTGAGCCAGCGCCTCGAAGCCATGCAGTCCCAGCTACACGAGCATAACGAGGAGTTATCCCGTCGCTCTGCGGAGCTCCAGGGAGAGAGGGATTTTGTACGCCAGCTCCTCAACACCATCCCCGCACTCATCATGATGCTCGATCGTGACGGTAACATTGTCATGATCAACCAACATGGTGCTGAGATGACCGGGTACTCAAGAGAGGAACTTGAAGGCCTGTCAGTCGGCGTGCTGGTTCCAGAGGAAGTCTGGAAAGCCGAGTTACGCTCGGAACTGGCGGAACTACTGGCACACCGCTGCACCAACGTTAGGTTTGAGTCGCAGTTGCTGTGCAAAACCGGCACGTCGCTCCATATGGCCTGGCATAACACGCTTATCCACGACCGGGACAGGAACGAAGAACTGGTGCTGTCGGTCGCCCTCGATATCACAGCCCGCAAGAGCGCCGAGGAGAAAATGTCCTGGTTGGCGTCGCGGGATGCACTCACCGGTCTGTATAACCGGCGCCGCTTCACCGAAGAGCTCAACCAGGTGGTGGACCGCAACAAGCGCCAAGGTAACCTCAGCGCTGTCATGTTCTTCGATCTGGATCAATTCAAGGACATCAACGACACCAGTGGCCACCAGACCGGCGACCTGCTTCTGAAGCGTATTGCCCAGCGACTGTTGGACATCGGGCGGGACAGCGACTTCGTAGCGCGTCTTGATGGTGATGAGTTCGCGGTTATCGCCAATAACGTCAACCCGGAGGATATGGCCGGCGTGGCCGAGCGCTACGCGCGTGCCCTGTCACAGGTCCACGTCGAAGGGAAAACCCATCGTCACCGCTGCACCGCGAGTATCGGTGTCGCCATGATTCCCTGGCACGGCGATACCGTTGAAGATCTGCTTGCCAACGCTGACCTGGCCATGTACCGGGCCAAGGAAGCGGGGCGCAACCAGTGGCAGATGTTCGACCCCAAGGAAGACACGACCGAGCGGGTGCGCGAACGGGTGTACTGGAACGACAAGGTCGACCAGGTCCTTAAAACCGGTGACTTCGAGATTTATTTCCAGCCCCTGATGGATATGGAAACCGGCAAAATCGCCCATTACGAAGCGCTATTACGGGTCTTCAGCGATGAGGGCCAGCTTGCCACGGGACTCTTTATCCAGGCCGCAGAACGGAACGGCGCCATTCATGTGTTGGACGAACGCGTGGTCGAACGCGTTATGGCTCACCAGGCCGAGCTGGTTCGCAACGGTATTGAAGCCTGTATCGCCATAAACCTCTCAGGCGCCTCTTTTCAACACCCGGAACGACTGCTGCAGCATATAGAACAACTGCTCCGCCGCTATCCGATCGCGGCCAGTTCGCTCATATTCGAGATTACTGAAACGGCGGCGGTAAAGGATATCAATGTCACACGCCAGCACATCACGCTCTTGCGCGAGCAGGGTTTCAAGTTCGCTCTGGACGACTTCGGCGTGGGCTTCTCGTCGCTCTTTTACCTCAAGCAGTTACCGGTGGACTACCTGAAGATTGACGGCTCCTTTATTCGCAATCTCTGCAATGAGCCGGATGACCAGGCACTGGTTCAGGCACTGGTGCAGGTGGCGAAGATATACCGCCTCAAGACGGTGGCTGAGTTTGTAGAGAATCAGGACATTGTTGAACTCCTGAAGACCTACAAGGTCGACTATGCCCAGGGCTACCACATCGGTAAGCCGCTGCCCTTCAACGAAACCTTCTTTGCCGATAGACCCGTCGCCCAAAGCTGAGCCAGCCTTTTGCGGTGCGCCGGTACAGCTGGTGTTAAGCCCGGCGTTGCGGGTCGCCGCGCGCCCCTCCTTGGTCATCTCCGCCTATACAGGCGTTCTGCAGCCAGACTCCCATGCGCTCAGCTTCTGCCGGGCGTTCGCCGGAGCACTGTAACGAGGGCGAGCTGTAGCATGGTAACAACCGGGAAAGCGGAAGCTTTAGGGGTGCGCTGAGGTGGCGCCAGTCAACCCTGGATCAAGGTGCGGTATCAGCCAGGTCAGGCGTGGCTGGGGACTGCCACTCGACGCGGTTGCGGCCATTGGCTTTGGCTGCATAGAGGTTTATATCCGCTTCTTTCAGCAGGCCATGGGGGGTGGTGCAGTCATCAGGGATGTGGCTGGCGATGCCTATACTCGCGGTGACCTGCTGGCAGATCGTACCGTCTGAAATCGTGGTAGCTGCCAGAATATCGAGCATGTTACGGGCCACGCACAGGGCGCCGGCAGTATCGGTGTTAGGAAGCAAAATCACGAATTCCTCGCCGCCATACCGAGCCGCGGTATCCGGCGGGCGGCGGATATTGTCCTTGATCATCTTGCCCACCTTGATCAGACAGAGGTCGCCGAACTGATGCCCGTGGGTATCATTGAAGCTCTTGAAGTGGTCCAGATCGATCATTACAAGCGCTATCGGCGTTTTGTCCCGATAGGCGCGCCGGTACTCGTTCTGAAGGAGCTCGTCAAAGAAGCGCCGATTCTGCAGGCCGGTCAGCCCATCGGTCGAACTCATTTCCTGCAATTTTGCGTTGGATCGCTCCAGCTCTTCCGTCCGCTGTCGAACGATGCGATCCAGGTCCTGGTTGGCCCTGATCTGGTTGGCCAGAAGCTGCTGCTGGGCGTCGGCTGATTCTTTCTGGGCCTGCTCGCGCAGCCGGCGGTCGTGGGTCATCCGGTTTGCCAGGGCGAAAGAGAGCAGCATGATTTCGGTGCCGGCGCCCAGCTGTGCAGCATGCTCGGTAAACCAGTTACGCGGAATCATCCCCAGCTTGTTGAATGCCAGGATCAGCCCACCGGTAAGCATGAACGTCCAGGCAAAGTTGTAGTAGCGAGCTGCGTGATAGCCGTCCAGCCAACGTAGAATCCCCGATGTATAGTTGGCAAGGATGGTAACGATTGAGAGCAGCATCGTCGCCACCATCGCCGTGCGGTAGGGCAGGAAGAAGCCCGACACCATGGTGGCCACTGCGAGTAATCCTAGACCGAACAAGCATTTGGACAACAGGGGGCGGGTTCTCGGAATCGCCAGGAAGCTGCGGGTGAAGAAACAGGGAAAGAACACCATGCCGCTCAGCGCAACCACCATGCTGACATCGTTCCAGCCGACTGCTTCAGGCCACAGGAACTGGAAGGACAGCCCCTGGATCCCTGCCATAAGCAGGGCCATGGACAACACATACATCACATAGTAAAAGTAGCTGATATCCCGGACGGTTATAAAAATCAGTAAGTTATAGATGGCCATAATCAGCATGGCGCCATAGAACAGTGCATTTCCGGTTGCAGCAGCGTAGTTGTGCTCCACGAGCCTGTCCGCCCGCCAGAGGTTAACCGGGATCTGCACGGAGGAACTGCTCTGAACCCGCAGGTAAACCTGGAGCTCTGTGTTGGTGCCTATCGGAATGGGAACGAGAAAATTGGGGTGGTCGATAACGCGGGAACTGAAAGGCTGGCTGTCCCCGAGCCGATAGTGTTCCGTCAGCTCGCCTTCGCGCAGGACAAAAACCTCAATCGAATCCAGCACAGGGTAGGCAATTTCCAGCAGGAACCGCATTTCACCGGGGTCGGTCTTGTCCAGCTCGAATCGCAGCCAGTAAGCGGAGTTGGTGTAACCGAAACTCGGGGTGTTAGTGGCTGAGTCAGTCCAGCTGGCGGCGGACTTTGCGCGCACAGCAGCCAGCGTCATCGAGCCATCGCGGTCCTCGACATAGTCTATGTACTTGCCTAAGGAGAGAAACTCCGTATCCCCATCAATCGTCACGGCCGCGGAGAGTCCACTTGCCGGTAGCAGGAACAAAAAAAGCAGCAGACAGTACAGGAGCGATCGGGGCATGTGAAAAGGCTCGGCACAGGCGGGCTGGATGAATGTGAATCAGACATAAGTATAGTTAGTGTTACAAGCCTGTCACCTTTTGTATGGCGTCTCTACATGCCTGTCTGGACACGCTGTAATGCCCTGGTGCGATCCCGTTTTACAGCAGGGCTTCAGCATCGTAGGCTGCAATGGAAGGATTCACTTAGAGAAGGAGTTTGGTATGAACATCATATGGATGATTATCATAGGTCTGATTGCCGGTGCTGTGGCCAAGTTGATCATGCCCGGGAAGGATCCCGGCGGGATCATCGTGACTATATTGCTGGGTATCGCCGGCTCGTTTGTCGGTGGCTTTGTCGGCCAGGCCCTGGGTGTATCCGAAGGTGGGGCGACGGGGATCATCGGATCGATAATCGGTGCATTGATTCTGCTCGCGATCTATCGAGTGATCGTCGGCAAGAGAGCCTAGCTGTCATTCTGGCGAGGACCGGGAATCTTCATCCCGGTCCCGTGACCAGTTGCTCAAACCTGCCCGGGCCGGGAGCGCGGGATAGAGTAAGTGCCCACCGCATGTGCCACCGGCTCCGGATCTCCCTCGGAGTAGATCGAAACCTCCCCAATCGCAAGTGACCTGCCGACCTTGATGAGTTTGCATTCGCCGAGGATGTTCTGGTGCGCTGCCGGCTTGCGAAGAAAGTTGATATTCAGACTGGTAGTTACCGCCAGCGGCACGAGCCCGATTTCGCCGAGCACGGCCACGTACAGCGCAACATCTGCTACCGACATGAGCACGGGCCCCGATACGGTTCCCCCGGGTCGCAGATCGGCCTCCCCAACCAGATACTTGACTGTTGCGCCCCGCCCGCCGACCTGTTGGATGACGATTTTGGCTTGGGGAAATTCAGAGGCTAAAAAATTCACAATTTCTTCTTTTGTTGCCACGTGTTTGTCCTTTTGCAACTGACTCTCGGCTTTCAGGGCTGACCCGACCGCTATGCCGGGCCTTTTTATTGGCTGCAGGCGCTAGTTTCATTCTACCCGCCATGCACAACAAAGTTTGATATGTGTATGAAATAGTGTCAGTATTTTTCCCGGCGGAACGGCGGCTAGCAACCGCGTTTTCCCGCTGATGGTGCGCCTCGTGAGGTGCTGCCCGTCGATTAACCCTTTACCCACCCAGTCATGACTGCGCTAAGGAACGGCGATGCTACGGCTATTTGTTGGGCTGGAGTTGCCCATGTCAATCAGACAGAAACTGCTGCAGCTGCAAGGCGGTGTCACGGGGGCGCGTTGGCAGAGTGCGCGACAATTGCATCTGACAGTCTGTTTTATTGGCAAGGCTGACAATCAACGAACGGCAGCCGTCTGCGACCAGCTGCAGGATCTGGATCACCCGGCTTTCGAGATCGAGCTTGCAGGTGTCGGCTGTTTTGGGCGTGCCCAGCAACCGCGCGCGCTCTGGGCCGGGGTAAAGCCGCGACTCCCTCTCCAGCAATTACATGACCTTGTTGCCGGTCGCCTGCAGGCTATACATCTGGATCAAGCCCAAGCGCCATTCCGACCGCACATCACCCTCGCCCGATTCAGGACTAATGCGGGGCCCTGCCAGCCCTTTCTCGACCGGAACGCAGACCTGCGTTCACCAGGGTTCACGATCGACGAACTGTGCCTATTCTCCAGCACGCCGGGGCATGGGGGGTCTCAGTATGACGTACTGGCACGATTTCCTCTGGCTGGCAAAGGTGCCGCCACTGACTGATCGGTAGGGCGCGAGCCCTGCCGGCTACCTCAGAGGCAGCAGGCCTTGAACTTGCGCTTACTCCCGCAGGGGCAGGGTTCATTCCTGCCTGGTTTGAGGCTGCCACTCGACGGTATGCCACTCAGGTAGAACCAGCGGTCGTTTTCGAGACAAAAGTCAGAGATTTCCTCCAGGAACTGCCAGTCGGTGTGGCCCCGGTAAATGGCGCGAAAATGGACCCGACCCCGATCAGCTTTCTGATTTGATGAGAATACCTGCAGTGAGGTCCAGGCTGGCGAATCGTCGAGGTCGAGGCGCTCTGGCCGCGTAGAGAAGTGCCACGTGCGCAGGAGATATTCAGGTCGTTGCAGCACATAAGCGGCATAGCGGGACCGCATGAGATGCTCACAGTCCGGGGCGGCATCACCCGCATGTAAAGGGCCACAGCAGTCTCCGTAGGGCAAGCCGCTGTGACAGGGGCAGCGTGCGCTGGCGACTAACCCGGCAGCGTTCGCGTTCATAGCAGCCTGCTACCCAACGGCACGTCCTGATCGGGAACACAAAGGGCAATATCGCCCCTGTCATTGTAAAAGCCTGTGACCAGACATTCAGACATGATGGGGCCGATCTGCTTGGGCGAAAAATTGACGACAGCAAGTACCAGCTTGCCGACCAGGTTCTCTGGCTCATAAAGCGCTGTAATCTGGGCGCTGGACTTTTTGACGCCTACCTCAGGGCCAAAGTCTACACGCAGGATATAAGCGGGCTTTCTGGCCTGGCTGAAGCGCTCGGCAGAGACCACGCGGCCGACCCGCAGATCGACACGGGCGAAATCGTCCCAGGTGATGGTATCCATGTCGTGGCTCCCTCATGTCATAGCGGGGAAGAGTACCGCCTGTTACCCAGTTACAGAGGCCCGGTTATTCAGGGGCTGTAGCTCTCGCCGCAGGCATCCGAATCTGTGAACTGGCGCGCAAAACCGTCGATAAAATTAACAGTGCACAATTGTTCGAAAAAGGTTAACCAATAGTTTCAGCAACTTAATGTTCCGGCATGCGGTTTGCTTTTCAAAAACCGTGGGATGTCCAGATGGGCTCCTGATAACCTATAAAAGGATTTTACGATTATGACTATTTTTAAGCGTAATGTCGTCGCGGTGGGCGCCGCTGGCTTCCTGTTCGCTGCCGCGGCTGACGCTGCCATCGTTAAGATCGACGAGAGCGCCTTCCTTGCGGGTTCGGGCCTGATAACCTTCAGTGAGGTTGCGCTGGGTACAAATAACCCAACCTACAATCCCGCTGATTACGGGGGCGGCGCAGCATCGCCAACCGTACATTTTGGTGGTTTCTTCCAGGGCCAGGCCTTGGGTGACCCTGCAGACTGCCCTCCCGGCGCTGCCCTGACCGGCTGTGTCACCGGCACCCCGACGGGTCCCCTCGCGCTTGACCCGACGTCCCCCGCGACCTTTACCACTGAAGACGGTGCCAACCCCACCAGTCCGGTACTTTCGGGAACGCCGACCTTTGCCGGCGTCATTTCGATTCTTTTCGATACGGACCTGGCCGGTGTCGGCCTTGAGGGCGGCTTTTTCGACGATATCGGCGGCACGGCCATCACCGCTTTTGACCGTAGCGGCAACCTCATCGGCTCTGTAACGAATGAAGACCTGGGCATCGAGTTCCTCGGCCTGGTTACCGAAGGCAACGTCAACACCATTGCCGGGTTACAGTTCAGCCTTGTTGGCAACGAGCCGTTCGGCTTCGCCATCGACAACCTGCGGTTCGGCACGGGCGATCAGATCGAACCTCAGGAGCCGGGCGTATCGGTACCTGAGCCGGGCAGCCTCGCGCTGTTGGGTCTTGGCCTGGTAGGGCTGGGCTTTGCCCGCCGCCGCCAAGCGTAAAGCTAGCGCCTGTTGAAGCGTACGGCCGAGAGCTCTATCAGGCTCTGATGGCCGTACGTTTTCTGTTCATGCCGTCCTGACTGCCGCGCCAGCTTCCTCTCGCCGCTGGTAGTGCTTGCCAGTCAGTCGACCTGAAACCATTGCAGCAACAGTCTCACTCCGTGTCCAGCTTGTACGCCAGCACGTAGTCTCCTATCGTCGTGCCAATGGACCCGTGGCCACCCGCTACCAGCACCACCATCTGCTCGCCTTTACTGTTGAGATAGGTCATGGGCGTTGCCTGCCCACCCGCCGGCAGTCGTGTTTCCCACAGCTGCTCACCGTCGGTGAGATTATAGGCGCGAAGGTAGTTGTCGACGGTCGCAGCGAGGAAGACGACGCCGCCCGCGGTGATCACCGGTCCGCCAATGCCCGGTACGCCCATTTTCAGAGGAACCGGAACCGGGGACATATCCTGGACGGTGCCGTTCTTGTGTTTCCACATGATCTCGCCGGTGCGCAGGTCGGCCCCGGCCACGTAGCCCCACGGCGGTTGCTGACATGGCACGTTAAGCGGCGACATAAAGGGCATCATCTCGATCCCATACGGTGCGCCGGCATTCTCGTTCAGCCCCTGTTCGCCCTGATTGGTTTCGCCTTCCGCAGATACCTCTTCCTTGGGCACGAGTTTGGAGATAAACGCCATGTATAGTGGCATGCCGAACATCACCTGACGCTCGGGGTCTACGGCGATACCGCCCCAGTTAAAGACCCCGAAGTTGCCGGGGTAGACCAACGTGCCCTGTACCGAAGGTGGCGTGTAGCGGCCTTCGTAGCGCAGTGATTTGAACTTAATGCGACAGATCATCTGGTCGATAGGACTGGCGCCCCACATGTCGGATTCTTGCAGATCCTCGGGTTTGAACGAGAGCGCCGACGTTGGCTGGGTCGGGGCCGCGTAGTCGGCCTCAATGGTGCCCTGGGGAGCCGGCTGCTCGGTAACAGGCAAGATAGGCTCGCCGGTCTCCCGGTTGAGGACGTACACGTCCCCTTGCTTGGTCGGTACAACCAGCCCGGGCTGCAGGCCATCAGCCGTCTCGATATCGAGCAGGCTGGGTTGCGCTGGCGTGTCCATATCCCAGAGGTCGTGGTGAACAAACTGCTGCACCCAGGCAGGCTCGCCCGTCTCCAGGCTCAGAGCCACCACCGATGACGCATAGCGCTCCTCGGCCGGGGTGCGGTACATGCCGAGCTGGTCCGGGGTGCGGTTGCCCATGGGGAAATACACCAGCCCCAGCTCTTCATCGGCGCTGGCGATGGCCCAGCTGTTGGGCGAGCTGGCAGCGTAGGTTTCATCCTCCGCGATGGGGTCGGTCTGCTGGGGGTTGGCCGGGTCCCAGTTCCACTGGAGTTCGCCCGTGCGCGCGTCATAGGCACGGATGACCCCGGACGGTGAGTTGATGTCGTAGTTGTCGTTGACCGAACCGGCCACAACGACCATGCCGTTGGCGACGATGGGCGGGGAGGTAGAATAGTAGTAGCCGTCCTGTTTGTACGGCATGTTGTGCATAAGATCGAGCACGCCATCTTCGGCGAAGTTGCTGCAACGGGCGCCCGTTGCAGGATCCAGCGCCAGCAGTCGCGCATCCGAGGTGGGCAGGAACAGCTGGGCATCGCAGCTGACGCTGGCGAGGTCTTCCGCCGGCCCATCGGCGGTAACGGCAGGTTCAAGGCTGGCCACACCGTCCGCAGGTGGCAGCAGGGATACGCCGCGGCAGGTCTGGTGCTGGCGCTGGCTTTCGGGCGGTACTTTTGCATCGTAGACCCAGCGTTCCTCGCCGCTGTCCGCGTCCAGCGCGACCAGCCAGTTATGGGGCGTGCAGAGGTAGAGCGTATTGCCGGCCTTGAGCGGCGTGACCTCGTAGGTGGTCTCGACCACATCGTCGGGCCCTTTCACATCCCCGGTCTGGTATTCCCAGGCCAGCGTGAGATTATCGACGTTATCCGGTGTGATCTGGTCCAGTGGGGAGTAACGCTGGCCGAGGTTGCTGCGACCGTAGCTGGTCCAGTCCTCTTCGGGGGTGTCTCCCAGTCGGGGGTCGGAAATCACCACCTCGTCCGGTAGCTGGCCCTCGATCCGGTTGGCGTCGTGCGTCAGGCTGGCAACCGTAAAGAGGCCCACGCCGACCCAGACCACCGCAAGCGCCACGGTACCGCTGCGCGTGCTGTCGCGTGGCGGGATCAGCAGCGGAATCGCGAGCAGAAGGAATATGCCCAGGCGGGCCGCCAGCGGCCACCAGTCGAACCCGGCTTCCCAAAACGCCCAGATCGCTGTCACCAGCAGAAACAGCGCATAAAGAAGCTGGGCAGACGCCCGCCGGGTTCGCGTAAAGACGCCCGTGACGACCAGCGCAAGACCAGCAATGGCGTAGTACCAGCTCCCGCCCAGCGTGATCAGCCAGACGCCGCCGACCACCAGTGCCAGGCCGATCAGAATGAATAGCAGTGCGAGTATGATCATGCTCAGTCCCTTGAGAAGTGGCTACCCTGTTGAGAGACAAGCCGTTTCTGGCAAGCCCGTTCCGTCCTAATCTATACCCTAAGGGCTATCTCAGCCAAGGGCGCGACCTGATCGATGGGTCACAAGCCTTGCCTAAAGCACCATTGCCGCGACCCAGCCAAAACCCAGCAGCGGCAGGTTATAGTGTAGAAAGGTCGGCACCACGGTGTCCCAGATGTGGTTGTGCTGGCCGTCGGCATTGAGCCCCGCTGTGGGGCCGAGTGTGGAATCAGAGGCCGGCGAGCCCGCGTCACCCAGCGCGCCCGCGGTACCGACCAGCGCCAGCACTGCCAGCGGGGTGAAGCCCAACTGCAGCGCCAGCGGGACGTAGAGTGCGGCGATGATCGGAATGGTGGAGAAAGATGAGCCAATGCCAAGGGTAATCAACAACCCGACCAACAGCATCAAAAGCGCAGCCAGGCCTTTGCTGGCGCCTATCATATCCACCGAGCTTTCCACCAGCGATGGGATATGGCCGGTCTCGCGCATGACTTCGGCAAACCCCGAAGCGGCAATCATGATAAAGCCGATCATCGCCAGCATCTTCATGCCCTCGGTAAAGAGATCGTCCGCCTCGTGCCACCTGACGACGCCGGAGAGCGTGAACACCAGGAAACCGGCCAATGCGCCGAGCACCATGGATCCGAGCCAGAGTTGCACGGCAAAGGCCAGCCCCACTGCAAAGATCGCAACGATCAGCGTCCGCGGGCTGTAGACAGCACGGCCCGCGTCCTTGTCCACGATGGCCTTTTCGTCGTAGTCCCGACTGCCGCGATAACTGAGGAATACCGCGACCAGAAGTCCGATAAGCATGCCCAGCGCCGGCAGTGCCATCGCCCGCATAACACTCAGCCCCTCTGTCGCCAGCCCGTTATCAGCCGTTTGCGCCAGCAGAATCTGATTGAGATAGATGCCCCCGAAACCCACCGGTAGCAGCATATAAGGCGTGATCAGGCCGAAGGTCAGTACGCAGGCGACCAGCCGACGGTCCAGCCGCAACCGGGCCATAACATAGAGTAACGGCGGCACAACCAGCGGGATGAACGCGATATGGATGGGCAAGATGTTCTGGGAGGAGATGGCAATCAGAAGCAGCGCAGCGAGCATTGTATACTTGAGGCGGGTATGACTGCCCGCGGACGCCTGCTCGTGCCCCACCATTGCCAGAGCCCTGTCAGCCAGGGTATGGGCCAGACCGGACTTACCGATAGCGACGGCGAACGCGCCCAGGGTGGCATAGGACAGTGCCACAGTGGCGCCGGCACCCAGGCCATTATTGAAGGCAGCGATAGTGTCATCAAGGGACAGACCGCCGACCAGGCCGCCGGCCATGGCCCCGAGGATGATAGCAATAACCACATGCATACGGCTCAAGCTCAGGATCAGCATCAGGCTGACCGCGACAACAACGGCGTTCATGAATACTCCGGCGAAATAACAGCAACTATCGGCACTGTTGTGTAGGGCAATAGGAAGGGCGATAGGGTAGCAGTCGTACCGGACAGTGTCCCGCATGACTCGCCCAGTGCGAGGCGCGACTTTTAGGGCTTATTGCAGTAACAGATAGTGGCTTTAGGCGCTTAGGGCAGAAACAGACAGGGGCTTATTGCAGCAATAGAGTTTTGCACTCTGCCAGAAGGAGTGCCAACCACCGTCCACTAGAGGCGGTTGGCACTGAGATGAAGATGCAGCCTACTGGGCTTCCGTCCAAGCGACCGGAACGCTGCCCTCACGGATGCGCTGCGGGTGGTCACCTACATCCACCCGGGCAACTTCTTCGCCGGTAGCGTAAGAAATCACCGACATCTGATCTGTTTCGCTCCAGGAGATATAGCAGTGCTCGCCTGTGCTGTCGGTGGTTACCCAGTAGGGTTTTTCACCGAGATCCGTCAGCAACTTATACTCGAATGACGCGCGGTCGACGATGGCTACGTAGTCGTCCATGGTACCCGCGACACAGAGGGTGTCACCGGCGCCATTCATGGCGATGCCATGGTGCGCAGAATCATTGACGTAGCGCTCGACCGGTACGTCCGGTATCAGGTTCGGCAGTTCCGCCACCCGTGTTACCCGGTCTTCCTGCATGTCGTACTCGACAAAGCCATGAAAGAAAGAAACCTGGGCGTAGAAGAAGCGTTCGTCTGGCGAGTGAGCCATGGGCCGGACTGCCGGGCTCATGCCCTCATAGCCGGCTTCGGCAAGCTTCTGGCCCATGTCGAAACTCTTGATCTCTTCAAGGGTGTAAGCATCGACCACCTTAACGACGCGTTCGCCCTTGAGGTAAGGGGACTGGCCGCGGTCGAGGGGGACGAACACCCGGCCGATGCTGGCATGGTAAATCTTGGAGCCGTCGCTGGAATAGATGTTCTCATGGGGTGAGTCGCCACTGGGGAACTTGCCACGCTCCTGGCCGGTTTCTACGTCGAGAATGTGGACGACATTGCCGGTAGAGGCAGAAACAGCTACTTCGGTACCGTCGGGCGACAGGGCCATATGATCGGAGCGGTAGCCGTCCACTTCAAAGCGCCAGGCGATCTCGCCGGTTTCGATCTCAATGGCGACCACATCGGCAAGGCTGGGGCGAGACACAATCAGAAGGCGGCCGTCCAGTGAGCTGTACATGTCGTCCACCCACTGGTCATTGCCTTCGCCGATCAGTTGGCGGATGGCCTGGAACATGATCAGCCGCAACGGGTTCAGGTAAATTTCCCGCAGGCGTTTCCGCTTGTCGGGAACGCCGTCGATACGGCCCAGGCGCTCGTAAGTGACCGGATCGATGACATCGATCATGCCTTCCCAGTTATTGCCGACAAAAATGACCGGTTGGGAGGGCCCCGCGGGTACAGGCGTCGGGTCGGGCTGGGGATCTTTCTTCCACCAGGTCGCACTGGCGCTGCCGGCGAACAGCAGAAGCGCTGCCGTTATAGCGACAGCACGTGTGAGCGCGCGGCCCGAAGCTTGTCCTTTTGATATCCGCATTGTTCCAGTCCTCGTATTTTTGTTGTTTTACTACCTTTCGATTGAGAGCAATCTGGTCAAATCTTACCCATGTTAAGGGACTAAGTCTGTCCCAGAGGTAGCGCTGGTCAATTCGATCAGCAATTTTGCGTCCTGGGTTACATCGAAGCGGTAGCCGACGCCTTGCATCTGAACAGGATGTGGTCCCCGTGACATGGAGAGTCCGTAACTGTGCCCGGCCCGTCGACTCAGCCAGAGTTGTTTTCCCGGGATCTATTTATGGCAGGGACTGAGTTTTATGGCAGGGACAGAGTTAATGGGAGGAAAGCGTGTTTAATGCCCAGCTTGTGTTTGGAGCCTTCCTGATTGCAATCATCATGGTCGATGCTATCCGGAGCACGCTTACCACCCAGGGCGGCGGTGTCTTGACCCGCCATCTGGCGAAAGCCCAGCATGGGCTGATGCTCTGGCTGGCCAGCACAACCGGCAGGCGGTCGCCGCTCGCAATTTCAGGCGCAGCAGCAATCGCGTCAATAACGCTGACCTGGCTCCTCGGTCTCTGGCTGGGCTGGTACCTCGTTTTCGATGCGCTTCCGGGCGCCGTGGTCAATTCCCAGAGCAAGCTCCCCGTTGATTCCATCGGAAAGGTCTATTTTGTCGGATTCACGCTCTCTACCTTGGGCATTGGCGATCTTGTCCCGTCCGGCGCCGCGGCGAGAATACTGACCCCTGTTGCAGCGTTCAATGGGCTTCTGCTAGCCACTCTGGCAATCACCTACGCAGTGCCGCTTGTCAGTGGCGCGGTACAGAAACGTCATTTTGCCTATTCGGTTTCGAGCCTGGGTCCAGATCCTGTTGGATTGGTCCGGGCCTCCTGGAATGGTAGGAATTTCAACGCTCTGGAATCGATTTTGTCGGACCTCAGTAGCGAATTGCTACAACTGACCGAACAGCGACTGGCCTATCCCATACTGGATAACTTTCAGACGCGGGAACGGGGTGGATCGCTCATTCTACAGATAGCCGTGCTTGACGAAGCCCTGAGCCTGCTTTCGTATGGAGTCGGGGCATCACAACGGCCAGACCCGGTAGTTGTGAACAACGTCCGCAGTGCAATTCAGCATTATCTGAGCCGGACGGTCGGCGACGAGGACGGCCGCACAGAAACACCACCGCTACCGGACATACAGAGACTCAGCGGGACAGGTCTCGAGGTGGTGGCTGAGGACACCTATGCGGCTGAACTCGTTTCACTGGCCCGGCATCGGCGAGGGTTGAAGCAGGCCCTTGAGCGTGAAGGCTGGGACTGGCCCGGCGGCGCCCGTACATCTTAAAGACAGCCTGAAACTGACAGTACCGTTGCCCCGGGTGTTCAAAGCTTGAGGGCGTACTACTGAAACTGATTGGAAGGAGCACACCATGAGCCCGACTCGCATTGTTATTGGCTTGGCGTTAGCCGTTGCCGGTGGCGCTGTGCTGGCACAGGAGAAGGTCCAGACGGAAGCTGGCCCCGTCAGTGTCGAAGAGCTGGCGGGCGGGCTTGAGCACCCCTGGGGCATGGCCTTCCTTCCCGACGGTCGCCTGTTGGTTACCGAGCGTGCGGGCACCCTGCGTGTCCTGGACAGCAGGAACCAACTCTCCGACCCGCTCGAGGGCACGCCGGAGGTACTGGCCAGGGGCCAGGGTGGTATGCTCGATGTCGCGCTCGACCCGGCGTTTGAGGAAAACCAGCTGGTTTACCTATCCTTCGCAGAAGGCGACGAGAGTGGCTCTGGCACCGCGCTCGGACGCGGCGAGCTGGTTGATGGCAGAATCAGAAACTTCGAAGTCATCTTTCGCCAGGAGCCGAAGGTTTCCGGTACCAATCACTATGGCGGACGTATCGTTTTCGCCCCTGATGGCACGCTTTTTCTAACCCTGGGCGACCGCTTCAAATTCGATCCGGCCCAGGATCTGTCCAACCATCTCGGCACCGTCGTCAGACTGAACCGGGACGGGACGATACCCGCGGACAATCCGTTTCTGGACAAAAGCGACGCCAGGGACGCGATCTGGTCCTATGGCCATCGCAACATCGAAGGCGCCGCGATCCATCCTGAAAGCGACGAACTCTGGGTGGCGGAAATGGGCCCCAAAGGCGGCGATGAGCTGAATAAAACCCAAGCGGGCCATAACTATGGCTGGCCTACGGTCAGCTGGGGCGACCATTACGACGGTCGCGAGATTCCCGATCCCCCTACACATCCGGAATTTGCCGATGCAGCCAAGCAATGGACGCCCGTGATAGCGCCTTCAGGCATGATGTTCTACACGGCGGACAAGTTCCCGAAATGGCAGGGCGACGCACTGATCGGTGGGCTGGCCAGTCAGGCTGTGATACGGGTCTCGATTAGTGGCGACAAGGCCACTGAGGAGGAGCGCATTGCACTCGGCGCCCGTATCCGTGACGTGGAGCAAGCACCTGACGGGTCGGTCTATCTGCTTACAGATGAGAGTAATGGCGGCATTTGGCGCCTCGCGCCGGGCGACTAGAAGACCCGATAGTGCAACGCCGGCTTCGTTATCTTTAGCCAGCGCTCAAGCGCTTTCGACCCGATCTGTGCGCGGGAGCTCATGCATGCGCCGGGAAGTGCTTAAAGCGCTCAGAGAGATTTGGGGCGGTTCAGAAAGAGCTCAATAACAAGGAGAAGCGTAAGAAAAAAATTGCTACCGCGGGGTGAGACGGGGCCCACGGCAGCAAGCCTGTCAGGCAGTCACATCATTCCTTGGCAGACTTTAGCGTGTCTTTAACATTGCCTTTAGTCTGCTTTGCACTGCCTTTGGTGTGTTGGTTCTTACCCTCGGCTTCGGTTTCGGGGTCATCTGTTGCCTTGCCCAGGGTTTCTTTTACCTTGCCCGTTACCTTGTCGATCATGCCTTCCGACTTGTCTGTTTTGGAGTCTTTCATATCTACCTCGCATCCTTGTGAATGAGATCTTTTCGTCTTGCGGCAGTTATCGCCGACATCTTTACGCTAACACGCCCTTACCTTCGGTCCAGTTAAGCCCTGTTAACGCGGACGACCTTTCCCACAGCCGCATACCCTGCCGGAATCGCTGTGCAATGGATGTCTTGCCTGGCGAAAGCTGCTGTGCCTATAGTCGGCCTGAAGCAGGCTCCTGAATGAGCGCTTGCCTGCGCTGACCGGCGCAGAGCGACGACTGATGTTCCTTCGATGTGGCCAGCCTATGCTTTGGGTTTACCGATCTCTTCCGGCAGCGCCGGAGGATAAGTCCACGGAAGGATTGAGGGTCTGCATATGGCTGCGTCGCGTAAGAAACGGTATGGCAACCCGGCAAAAAAGCTTTTCGGGATTGCGATCCACCGTCCGGTTTTCATTCCTGCCGCCTTCCTCATTTTCACCCTGGCGCTTAGCGGTGTCCTTGCGCCCCAGTACCTGGGTGACTCCGCCAAATCGCTCCAGGAGGCCATCGCCAACAACCTCGGCTGGTTTTACCTGGTCGCCATGAATGTGTTCCTCGGTTTTGCCGTATACCTGATCTTCAGCCGCTACGGCGACGTGCGACTTGGCGGCGATAATGTCCGGCCCGAGTTTTCGAACTGGGGCTGGTACTCCATTCTTTTTGCCGCGGGCACCGGCGTAGGGCTCCTGTTCTACGGCGTCGCCGAGCCAGTCTCATTTTTTGGAGACCCGCCGTTTGGCGAGCCGGAAACCGAGCAGGCCGCTCGCGACGCTCTGGTGCACAGCTATTTTCACTGGGGGTTTCACGGCTGGTCCATGTACGCCCTGGTTGGACTGTCGCTGGGGTTTTTCTGCTATAACCGCGGGCTGCCCCTGACGGTCCGTTCCGCTTTCCAGCCCTTGCTGGGCGATCGATTGGAAGGGCCATGGGGTAACCTGATCGACATTATCGCGGTGGTGGGAACGCTCACCGGCGTGGCGGTCTCGCTGGGTCTGGGGGTGAAGCAGATCAATACAGGCCTGGAGCAGGTTTTCGGCCTGCCGAATAACACTGGCGTGCAGCTTGGTCTGATCGCTGGTATTACCGCTGCCGCCACCGCCTCAGTGGTCACCGGCCTTGCCAAAGGCATTCAACTGCTGTCGAAACTGGCAATGCTGCTGGGGGGTGCGCTCGTAGTCTATGTGGTGTTTTTTGGCCCGGCCCAGTTCCTGTTCCACGCCCTGGTCGAGAGCATCGGCGCCTACTTGCAGCAGATTCCCAGCCGCGGGACTTATCTTGAGGCATTCAAACCGCCAGGTTCGCCGGACTGGCAGAACCAGTGGACCCTGTTCTACTTCGCCTGGTGGATATCCTGGTCACCCTTTGTGGGCATGTTCATCGCTCGTGTCTCACTCGGGCGTACGCTGCGGGAATACCTGCTCGGCGTACTGCTGGTACCGACGGCCGTGTCCATGATCTGGCTGACCTCGATGGGCGGTTCGGCGCTCTTTAGTGAACTCTATGGGGACAGTAATCTGGTTTCGGTGGTGCAGGAAGATGTCGTCATGGGGTTCTTTGTTTTCCTTGAGAACTTTGACGTGCCCCATTGGCTCAGCCTGATCAGTATGTCGTTGCTGATCATGGTCGTTTGTATTTTCTTCGTGACTTCGTCGGATTCTGGCTCGCTGGTGATCGATATCCTGTCCTCTGGTGGGGACACCAACCCGCCTACGCCCACGCGCGTGTTCTCGGCTCTGCTGGAGGGCACGATCGCAGCCGTGCTGCTGGTGGCAGGCGGTCTTGTCGCGTTACAGTCGGTCGCGACTATTGCTGGATTGGCTTTCGCGATCGTTATCCTGCTGATGTGCATGGGCCTTTACCTGGGTCTGAAGCGAGACGGTGCTCGCTACCAGAAAGGACGGCAGGTTGACGGCGACGGGCCCCTGGAAGCCGTCCGGCGCTCCGGCCCTGATGGCCGGACATAAATCAGCGTTTGCCGGACGTGTACGCGCTATTCGGTTAACCAGGCGCAGCAGCAGGGAGGCAGGCAGGGCAGCGGTGAAGACCGACAGCTGGCGCGCCCACCTGCACGCAGGCGCATCATGCCCGGCGTAAAGACGCTCAGAGCGCCGAGGCTTGCTCTGGCTGCTGTTCAGTGGCCATGCTCTCAACCCGTTCGCGCAGCGCGGACAGGGTTTTGACCGGGAGATCCCGGGCAATCATCGAGGCGATCCAACCCGGAATAACGCCGCCAATGTCCACTTCAACCTGGTAGCTGACATGGGTCTCGTTGGGCCCGACCTGGGTCATGGTGTAAGCGCCCTCGAGGCGGGGCATCCTAACGACCCCATCCTGCGGAGGAACATAGCCTGCGTCCGTGTTCTGAAACGAGAGCTTCAGTTCCTTGCCGTCGTTAGCGCGGCTGACGGTCGTCTTGACGACGACATCCCGATCCCAGGCGGGCCAGGGCGAATCGGTCCGGTTGTAGACGATATGTGTATTCTGGTCAATCGTCTCGATGCGCCGCGCCTCCGCGCAACGGTCCATCCACTCGGTGTGGTGTTCGACACGCTGGATTTCCCGCAGCACCGCCGCCGCTGGCGCGGCTATTGTGCCTTCTCCCCGAAAGCCCGGCAGAGTCTCGCCAGGGATGTCCAGACGCCAGACTTTTATCCCTTCTTTATGGGCGACTTCCTCCCAGGTGCCTTTTGCACCGCTGGTTGGGTCTTCCTCATGGGTACCCTCGGCGATAGAGGCCGTAGGTATCATGAACAGAAGCGCGAGAGCAAAATTGCCCAGAATCCGTGCGGGTGCCATCTGTTGTGCTCCTTAATTATGTTTCATGCGGAACGAAGCAGACCACCATTTATGAATCGGCGCAAGGGCATAGCTAACGTTCCGGGCGTGGAACGAACTAGTCATCAGCTGGCGCCTGCGGATGTGGCGCGAGATCAGTGTCATTTGAAGGCAGCGCCTTGAGAATGGCCTGAATGAAGGTCGCCAGCGGTATCGCGAAAAAAACGCCCCAGAAGCCCCAGAATCCCCCGAATATCAGTATCGCCACAATGATGGCTACCGGGTGCAGGTTGACCACCTCGGAGAACATCACCGGGACCAGCACATTACCGTCTAACGCCTGAATCAGCGCATACGCCGCCATGATCCAAAGGAACTGATCCCCGAAACCGAACTGGAAGTAGGCAATCAGCCCGATAGGCACCGTCACCACAGCCGCGCCGATGTACGGAATGATCACCGAGAGGCCGACCAGCAGGGACAAAAGCATGGCATAGGCCAGGCCCAGGAACAGAAAGGTCAGGTAACTGACCACCCAGACGATCAGGATCTCCAGGAACTTGCCCCTAATGTAATTGCCGATCTGCATGTCCACGTCCGTCCAGATCTGCTGGAGCAGCACTCGGTTGCGCGGCAGGTACTGGGCGCACCATCGGATGAGTCGGGCCTTGTCCTTGAGAAAGAAGAACACCAGAAACGGTAGCAGTAGCAGATAGACCAGCATGGTGATGATGACCACCACGTACTGTACCGAGAACGAGGTCAGCAGACGCTGGCTGAAATCCAGAGCTTCCCGGCGCAGGGTGATGATGAGTTCGGTGACCTGCTGCTGTGAGAACAGCTGCGGATACTTCTCGGGCAGCTGCAGCAATAACGACTGACTGGTACTGAGAATGCGCGGTAGCTCATTGAGGAACTGCGATACCTGTGCAACCAGAAGCGGCAGCAGCAGGAAAAACACCAACAGTAACCCGGCGAAAAAAAACGAAAAGACCAGCAGAACTGCGGCAAGGCGGGGGACACGCCAGCGTTCCATCTTCTGAACCAGACCCTCCAGTAAATACGCCAGCACGACGGAGGCGACCACTGGCGCGAGCATGTTGCTGAAAAACAGGAAAATGCCCAGTCCCACCAACAGCACAACCACCAGACTGACGACCTGGGGATCATTGAAATGCTGGCGGAACCATTCTCTGACGAACTGCATGCTATCTGCCGACTCCCCTGCGCGGATGAACACCCGTGGGCGGATGCTGAAAAGTTGAACGAGCTGGCAACGATTGTACTCTCTCAGCCAGGGCATGCGCGGCGCGCTTGCCGTCAGGCGAGCTTCTTTTTCGCCTCGCACTTTCGCCTCGCACTCTGGATTTTCGGGCAGCCGGCGGGGCGTTACAGCCCAAGGCAGAGCTGAGGTTGAAAAACCGTAATGACAACTTCGACAGTTTTGCGGACGGGCTTTGCCAATCCGGCCTGCCAAAAGCGGGGCCTTCGATATCCCGGGCGAAGGCCCGTCTCATGCCGGAAGAGGTCCATTGCCCCGTTTCGGTGCTGTGAGGCTTGCCGTGAACTTTAGGCCGGCAGCGCCGCTTCCCTAAGGCACTTGGCGCGAACTCAGGACCCGACGTTTCTTAACCTATGGGCTTTTAAAGCTGAGGTTTCGGTAACACAGTAAGATACCGCGTTTGGTTATGATCGTTGCAAGGCGACTTATTCAGTACCTTATAAAACGGGTTCCGAAGGACAATAGCGGAGGTAATCACAGAGCCAGCTTCTGAACACCGACGGCGCAAGCGGGACGAAGGCCCGGCTGTTGGTGCAAGCGGTTTGGAATCACGTGGTGTCTTACTGCCAACATACTGGTGCTACGCATTAAGACATGAGATGTTCGAGTACTACGTTTTCGTCGAGGTCAGACCATGAGAACGGAGCTTCCAAAAACAACAACAAAAGCAGCCAGTCGGAGTGAGAGTTTTGGGGCAGGGACTGAGAATCAGTTCAGCCAGCTCATCCGTCTTGCATGCCTGTACTTTCACGTCAAAACGGCTTTCGTTTCGTTGGCGTCCGGCGGCGGCCAGAAGGTAAAGGCCGGCCAGGGACTCAAACCAGACGAGATTGAACAGGTCTCGTGCCTGGCTAATCTGGTATTCCAGCAAGGCGAGCCGGTGACTATTCCCGATACGCGGCTGCATTCGCTCTTCAGAAGCAGTTCCCTGCTCAGCAGCCAGCCTGATATCCGCTTCTGTGCTGGCATACCCATCCGTGACCCGGTCGGGCTCAAGGTCGGCACCCTCTGCCTGATCGACACTAAAACACGGCGCTTTAGCAATCACGATCTTGAAGTCCTGCATACTTTTGCCAGTCTGGTCGAGGATGAACTGGAAGCCGGTAACCATAGTCGGCTGGACACAAGAACCGTGGAATCCCGGCTTCTCACCCGGTCGATAAGCAATGCCCAAACCATTTTTCTCAGTACCGACGATGACCACGCTGCCTTTGAGGCACTTCTGGACGATCTGCTGACCCTGACAGAAAGCGCGTTCGGCTTTATTGGTGAGGTTCTGGAAAATGAGGTGGCCGAACCTTATGTAAAGGTCCGCGCGATCACCAACATTTCCTGGAACAGGGAAACCGCAAAGCTCTATGAGGAGGTGGATCGTCGGGGAATGGTGTTCGATCGTCTGGATACGCTGATTGGTGCTGCGGTCCTGAAACGCGAAGTCATTATTTCTGAGGACGTGCGTACCGATCCACGCCGGGGCGGGACGCCGCTCGGGCACCCACCCATCAGAACCTATATAGGCATCCCGGTTTTCTCAGGCGCCCATCTGGTGGGGCTGATCGGGCTGGCCAACCGGCCCAACGGCTTCTCCACTCAGTTCGCCGAGGAGCTGGAACCTCTGACCCGCACCGTGGGCACCCTGATTGAAAGGAAACGTCTCTATGCGGAGCGGCTTCAGCAGCATCAGCAGACGGAACGGGTTGCGAGCTTTGACATGCTCACCGGCCTGCCTAACCGGCGGCTTTTTATCAAGCGTTTCGATGAGCTCCGGGCTCAGGCGGATCGGAAACCCTGTCTGCTCTCAGTCTGCTTTATCGACCTGGATGGGTTCAAGGAGATCAATGACCAGTTTGGTCATGAAACCGGGGACGCAGTACTCAAGGCCATCGCCCTTCGGCTCTCCGACGTTCTCGGGGCAGGCGATGTGGTGGCCCGTCTGAGCGGCGATGAATTTGTGGCGGTACTACAGGATGTCAGCGACCCGGGCGTGTACCAGCGGATTCTCGAGGCGATCCGGACGCCGGTGAGCTACTGCGGCCAGCATATCCAGGTCTCCGGTAGCATGGGTATTACCGTCTATCCGGAAGATAACGCAGAGCGGGACGTACTGCTGCGCCATGCAGACCAGGCCATGTACACCGCCAAGGAACTCGGCAAGAACCGGCTCTGTTTCTTTGATGTCGGCGAGCATCAGCTAAGGCGTAAGCGCCACAGGATCGCCGATGACTTCAGGCGGGCGCTTGCTAAAGATGAGCTGGAGCTTTTTTACCAGCCTAAAGTGGATCTCTGCCGACAGCGGGTCGTCGGGTTCGAGGCACTGATTCGCTGGCATCACCCGGATAATGGTCTGCTGACGCCGGACCAGTTCCTGCCGGCTCTGGCCGGCACTGAACAGGAAATCATGCTGGGCGAATATGTTATCGCCGAGGGGGTGCGCACCATTGAGCGATTCGCCAGGTTGAACGAAGATTATTCGCTGAGCATTAATATCAGTGCCCAGCACATCCTCAACGAGGGCTTTCTGCCCAAACTTGAATCCAGACTGGCCCTGCTTCCGGCCGGCCTGCGTTCCAGACTCTTTATTGAGGTGCTGGAGTCCATGGCTCTGGAAGATATCGATCTGTCGATCAACATTCTCGAAGGCTGCAAACGCCTGGGCGTTAACCTGTCCCTTGACGACTTCGGGACGGGCTTTTCGTCATTGAGCTACTTCAGGCGGCTGCCGGTCGATGAAATAAAGATCGACAAGAGTTTTGTCCGGGAAATACTGACGGACGCGGACGACAGCATGATCGTCCGGAACATAGTCAACCTTGCGAAGGGCTTCAACAGGCGCGTGGTCGGCGAAGGGGTCGAGTCACAGGCGGTTGCGGAAGAGCTTGCCGGCTTTGGTTGCGATCTTGCCCAGGGCTACCACTTCAGCCGCCCCTTGAGCCTGGGCCAGGCACTGAGCTGGTCGGATCGCTTCAACGGCTGCTGAATAGCGAGGCGCCGGCGCTGGAGTGCCAGGCGTTTTGGCTGAATTACGGCTCTCACCTTTTACAGCTGTCTTGCCTGGCCTGGCTGGCAGCTCAATGGCAGCCATTCCTGCCGACACTGCAGACCTTCCTGTCGGTCGTGCTGACCTTCCTGCCAGTCTGCTGCCGGTTCGATAGGCGCCAATATTTTTGAGTTTTGACGCACGGCTGGGCTGCAAACCAGTCCACAATTGCCGGAATAGATGGCGCGTTAAAGTGACTTTCGGTTAATTAAATCGCAAGCTGATCAATCAGCACCCTTAAAGAAAAGCGGGAGGGGCCGGCCTCATCGATACCCCGGCTCAGCTACGGGTACTGCCACGCATCAGCACAGGCCGTATATCGATGGTTGCGATAGAAGCAATTTCCGGTTCCACTTCGCGTCCGCTCGGAAAAGGCGAGCAACTCTGGCTGCGCCTCAGCGAAGCGTCCTCTAGCAACGCAATTTTTATCGTCTCTCTCGGGGGCGAGGTTGATCCGCATCGGCTGGATCGAGCCCTGCTTAACGCAACCAAGGCGTTTCCCATACTGCGTGCCCATGTTGAACTTGGGCACGGCGTACCCACGCTTGTTTTCTCCGGGCGTTGTCTGGTGCCGCTGAGCGTCGAGGCGCGGATAGCCGATAACCACTGGAAGACTATTGCCGAAGAAGAAACCACCCGGGGGATTCATCCCTCTGAGCCTCTGCTCTGGCGCGCAAGGCTGCTCCAGGGATCCGACCGGTCCGACTTTGTCCTCACGTTTAATCATGCGCTCACCGACGGGGCTTCCCTGCAGTTGCTGGTCGACGCCATCCTTCGGTGTTACGCGGCTGATCGAGATGTGCTCGAAAGAATGCCGCCGCCACGTTGTTATGAAGATCATCTTGACGGCCCCAGCCTCTCCCGGGCGTTCGCCCGTGCCCTGCCGGGCGTCTTGCTGAACCTCTTCAAAAAGAAGACGGCCGTCGCCGCGGCGCCGTTGAATCCGAACATCAAGCCCGGCGCAAAGCCCGGTACCCGCTTTGTGTTTCTCGATATTGATCGCCGCCGCAGCGAACTGTTACTCAAAGCAGCCAAGGCCCAGCGCCAAAGCCTCCATGGCATTCTGGGCGCCATGCTGTTGTTGGCTTCGCGGGATGCCATGTCGGTACGCGGCCCTACAACCCTCGCGATGAGCTCCGCCATCAACGTCAGGCCGAAGTTGAAAGGCGATTTCAGTAAGGAAGTGGCGTATTACGCCAGCGGTTTCGAGTCGCGCTTTACGCTCGCGCCCGACACCACTATCCGGACGCTGGCCAGCCAGGTGAATCAGGACGCGAAGGCCAAGTTCACAGCGGAGAACATTGCACTAGGCATCATCACGAAAGGGCTGATCCTGAAGTTCAAAAAGCGCGGTCAGGATCTGATGGCGGCTTCCGCCCGCTACAGCAAAACCAGCCTGCACTTCACGAATATCGGCCGGATGATGGTCCAGCCCCAGTACGGCGATCTTGAAGTGCTTCGTATCAGGCCGGTGCCAAGCGTTCATTTCATGAACAAACCTATCGTCTGCCTGGAAAGCAATTTCTTCAATGGCATGCTCCAGCTGACGTTTAGCTACTCGGCTCCGCTAACCGACCCGGCCTACGTCGCCCGGCTGGCTGGACGTTACGAAGAGCTTCTGAACAACGTACTCGATTCGGGCGAGCCGCAGCACTCGACCGCAGAACAACAAAAAGAAAAGGACAATGTCACCGCAGAACTTCAGCCTTGATCAGCTTCATGCCGAGGACACCCACGCATTCGTTACCACTTACACCCCCAAGGGCAGGAACGATCTCGAGACGCTGAAGGGTATTCTCCGGGAGAACAAAGACTTCTTCAGGCAGAAAATTGCCGAAAGAGGCGTCATCCTCTTTCGCGGTTTCGAAAGCAGCACGCACCAAGCCTTTCATGGCCTGGTGGAGCAAGGCATGGGGCTTGAGCCCTGGAACGCCTTCAATCTCAAAAAAATGCCCGGATTTCTGACCAGCTGGTTGCGTAAGTACAGCGAAGGGTTGGTCGGTGGTGGCGATTACCGTCGCTACCTGGATAAGAATACCGTTCGGCTCGGGCCGGTGGAGTCGGCCATCCAGGGCCCCCATACGGAAGGTGCGGTGCGGTCGGAGCGCTCACGTTACATTGCGCTTTGCTGTTTTGAGCCCTCACCCTATCTGGCTGAGACAGGCATGGCGGATCTGCATGAAGTCTATAAAAGCCTTCCGGAAACGGTGCGGGCCAAGTACGACGGTGCCTGGAACCGCTTTTACTATCTTTCTTCCCGTAAGCTGACCTGGCTGGACCGGCGTCTGTTGCGTGGCAGCCCCCTGCAGGTGGTTGACCGCCCCGATGGTCGTGCTGATCTGGCGCTGGCGCCCTGCCCGCTGGTGTGTGCTGTGCCTGAGACCGGCAAAGCCTGCGTACAGCCCTGGGCATTCGCGCGCAATACGAACGGCCAGGTACACAGGGCCGCACTGGATGTGTTCAAAGGGCGCGGAGAGATCAAGAAGGACTCTACCGCCGAGAACATGAGCCTGACGTGGGAGCTCTGCGATAGAGAAGGTACGGCTATAGAGTGGACCGAAGAGGAGCAGACCGAACTTTTTGCCGCCATCTTCAAAAAGGCGCTTCTGATGGTCTGGCAAAAAGGCGACGTGGCTTTCGTCGACAATGTGCGTATCGGACACTGGCGCATGAACGGTGAGCAGGGCAACCGGAAACTCGTCCAGATCCAGGCTACCAACTTCAATGCCGAAGACTATCTGCCGGTTCCTGAGGCGCCAGCCCCAATGACAGCTGCAGGTTGACCCGAGCAGAAGGTCGGCAGTCACATTCCGGCAGCTCACCGCCTGGTGGAGTCCTCCTTCAGTACCAGGTTGACCAACCGGTTCACCAGGGGCGCCACGACAAGAATTGTCGGAAAGGCCACGACAAAGGCAAACGCCCACGCGCGTAGCCAGATGCTGACAATATCGCTGACAAAACCCAGGTTGAACAGGCTGATGACCAGCGACATGATGC
Source organism: Hydrocarboniclastica marina (assembly GCF_004851605.1). Classification (GTDB taxonomy): domain Bacteria; phylum Pseudomonadota; class Gammaproteobacteria; order Pseudomonadales; family Oleiphilaceae; genus Hydrocarboniclastica; species Hydrocarboniclastica marina. The sequence goes on along the minus strand of NZ_CP031093.1, from coordinate 4,036,030 downwards.
CGGACATCAACAGGGACATGAAAAATCCGAAGACAAATCGGTGGTGTTTTTGGTCAATCATGAGGCTGTCCTCTGACGGCGCTGCGCAGGTCCCATGGGTGTTCAGTGTAGACTGGAAGGGATTATCCGGTACCCCGCGGCCCAAGCCAATCCCCAGCCTACTGGGTGAAGTAGCCGAGCCCGAGCAGAGTCTGAACCAGAGCCGCATTAGCGATGTCGATGAAAAAAGCGCCGAGGAGCGGTATGACCAGGTAGGCTTTGGGGCTAGGCCCGAAGCGGTTGGTCAGCGCATCCATGTTCGCGATCCCCACCGGCGTTGCCCCCAGGCCCATACCGATAAAACCGGCGCTGATGCAAGCCGCGTCGTAGTCGCGGCCGAGCAGGGGGAATATTACCCAGATAGTGAACACCGCAATAACGATGGCCTGCACCACCATGACCGCACTGATCAGGCCCAGCGCGCCCTGCAGTGACAGTAACGGCAGACTGATCAAACTCATGCCCAGGAAAAGCTGCAGGCTCATGTCTCCGACCAGCTGGATCGGTCTGTGATCCAGCTTTACCTTGAGGGCTTCCAGCCCGTTGGTCAGTAAGATGCCCAGAAACATAGCCGTAAGGAAAGCTGGCAGGCGGATACCAAGGCCGGCCACCCAGTCGTAAACCGCCGCGCCCAGCGTAAAGCAGAGCGTAATAAGCAGAATGGCCGTCAGCAAGCTGTTGAGCTCGATCAGGTAGGTCACTTTCTGGCCCGTCTCGACGTGGGGCAGCCCGGGACTTTCAAGGGTGGACGATAAATGATTTCGCTTTATCAGGAAGGCCCCGATCGGGCCTCCGATGAGACCGCCGGCTATCAGTCCGGCTGTCGCGAACGTCATGCCCATCGAGCTGGCGTTTTCCAGATTGAAGTGTGTCTCGAACAACTGGCCCCAGGTTATAGCGGTGCCATGTCCCCCCGCCAGGGAAATACTGCCGCCGATAAGGCCGACGAGCGGACTTTCTCCGGCGATCAGGGCCAGCAGGGTCCCCGTCAGGTTCTGAAAAAGGAGAAAAGCGACGGCCAATCCCAGCATAATGCCCAGCGCCTTGCCCCCTTCCAGCATCTGTCGGAGCCTGGCGGAAAGGCCAATGGTGCTGAAGAACGTGATCAGGAGCAGATCCCGTAACTGTAGATCGAACCGGATCTCCAGTCCGCTTGCCCACTCGGTCAAGGCCATCAGGGCGCTGATGGGCAGCCCCCCGCTGACGGCTGGCGGGATATTGTATCGATGCAGAACCGCCACCCGCCGGTTTATCTGATAACCCAACCACAGCGCAATAATGGCAAGGGCCACGGTGACCGGGGTGTTAATCAGCATAAGGGGTCGCTATCGGGTCTGATCCAGCAGCAGCGGGCTGCTCCTGTTGATTGCGTGATCTGCACCATCTGCAGCCAGTGTTTGCACACTCTACATCAGTTGGCTTCGGCTGCCACCTGCTCAAGTGCCCGGAACCCGCAGTCGGACTCTGCCAGGAAGCTGTCCTCGGAGTCGACGATGACTTCTCCGGCCATGAAGCGACGACCGAGCAGGGCCGGGTATTTGAATCTGCTCCGGTCGGTCAGGGAGAACTGGGCTTCCTGATGCTCACCGTCTATACAGAAGCCCATGATGACCACATGGCGTCGCTGGGATTCGGCTCCTTTACGTTTGACCAGCACCGTACGCTCTACAGGCCGCTCGAATGTCAGGGTAGCGTCACCGATGCCTTTGGACTCTTTGTGGTGGTCCAGCGGCAGTTCAAAACGAACCCATTCCTCTCCATCTCTTTTTAAGGGCTCAATGTCCGTCGCGTGCAGGGAGCCGGTGTTCGCGCCTGTGTCCAGCCGGGCCTTGAGCCGCAGTTCCGGGTCGTCAAGGACAATCCATTCCACGAAGCCCAACCGTTTGGCGTCCTGCGGTACGGTTTCCTTTGCTACAGCGCCTGTACTCATGTTGAAGGTGAAGGCCAGGCTGGCCAGAAGGGTCATCAATCTTCGGTTCATCCACAGACTCCTTTCGGTGAGTGACCCGAAAGTTTGCCAGACGCCACCCGGGGAAATCTACGGAGCGCGGAAGATGTGAAGCAAACGTCACGACTTCTCAAAAGTCGCCGGAAAGTGCCCTTTCGTATGCCGACCGGGCTCATCTAAACTTTTAAGGCAGACTTTCTGCGCCGTTGTTGAATAACACTCATGTGCACGTAGCCAGTCAGGCGAGACGATCACGGAACATAAAGTACACCGCAGCCACCAGGCACAACCCGGCCCAAAGATAATCGAGCTTCAGCGGCTCCTTCAGATACATGACCGAAAAAGGCACAAACACTGAAAGCGTTATTACCTCCTGCAGGATCTTCAATTGACCCACACTTAGCACGGTATAGCCGATACGGTTAGCCGGCACCTGGAACAGATATTCGAACAGGGCAATTCCCCAGCTCACCAGCGCGGCTACAACCCAGGGTTTGTGACTGAGTTCCTTGAGATGCGCATACCAGGCGAAGGTCATGAACAGATTGCTGACGAGAAGCAGGCCGATGGAGATCAGAACCGGGTGCATAGACATTTCCCGCATCGGGTCACTGTTTGGGTGCCGCCTTAAGGGCGCGGGCGGTGCGTAGCTCATCGGCGTAGTAAGCGCCAAAAGCGCCGACCACACCCAGGCTCAGCCTTGGTGATTCGCCTTTGGCCAAGTGGAAAAGCTGACGGTAATACCAGGCCTGGCTGCCGATCACATTGAGCACCTTAAGGGGCTTGAAAGGGCTGACCGGTGAGAACAGGCCGCGGTGAGCGAGATTCAGGCGTCGCTCATGGGAAACAGCTACCTCATATCTGCCTTCAATCAGCTCCCGCGGCGTATCCGGGTCGGTACAGAGCGGCCGGCCCAGCCCGATCACGTCCGTGATGCCTGCCGCCAAGGCCTCTTCCATCAGGGCTCGGGTGCGAAAGCCGCCGGTGACCATCATCGGAAACTGGCAGACCTCGCGAATCGCTTCAGCGTAGTTCAGGAAGTAGGCCTCGCGTTTACGGGTGCTCTCGCGAACAGGCGCTTCATCACGCGCCGTACCCGCGACCCCTGCATGGCCGAGCAGCCGGGGCTGCTCATAGGTCCCGCCCGAGACTTCCAGCAGGTCGACGCTCTCGTCGTTAAGCCATTTCACCACCTGCAGGCATTCTGCATGGGTGAACCCGCCTTTGCGGAAGTCATCGGAGTTAAGCTTAAGCCCTACCGGGAACCCGGGGCCGACGGTTTTTCGCACGGCCCGGAGGGTTTCCAGCAGGAACCGGGCCCGATTCTCGAGGGAGCCGCCCCATCGGTCGGTACGCTGGTTGGTAACGGGCGACAGGAACGAAGACAACAGATAGCCATGGGCAGCATGAACCTGGACACCGGTAAACCCGGCTTTCTTCGCGACGCGCGCCACGTTGGCAAAGCGCTGGACGTAATCGAGTATTTCAGCCTCTGTCAGTGCCCGGGGCCGGGCATAGTTACCCAGCAGCTTCAGTTGCACCGCCGAAGGCCCCACCGGGCTGTTGGTTACGTAACGGGGTGACTGCCTGCCGGCGTGGGAGATTTGCATCCACAGGTGGTTACCGTTGCGGGTTCCCGCCTCAGCCCATTTCCGTAACTGGGCCATTCCTTCCGGGTCGCCGTCTGCCGGCGCAGGGTCAATGGCGACATTGCCCGGCCGTTCCAGCACCTTGCGGTCGATCATCACATTGCCCGTAATCAGCAGGCCTGCGCCTCCATCGGACCATCGCCCGTAGAGCCGTTGATGGCGCTCGGTCGCGTGGAGGTGGGCATCAGCTACGCCCTCGGTCATTGCCGCCTTGGCAATACGGTTTGGCAGGACTGCGCCGCAGGGAAGGGCCAGAGGTGTGGCAAGAGATGTGGAAGAAGCGGGTGAAGCCATGGCGCAATGCTCCGAAAGACTGCAATAGGGGCCGGTCGGCTCCTTTTTGCCTTGTGCAGACGACCCTAACCCAGGACCTGCGGGTTAAGTTGCCAGACGGTATAGTTGAGAAAGCCGGCGAAGGTCACCCAGGCCAGGTAAGGCAGAAGCAGCGCCCCGGCGAAAGGTGACACCCGCCAGAAGGCGATCAGCGTCGCCACGATGAGTGCCCAGAGCGCGAGCAGATCCAAAAGTGCCCATCCGCCCAGATGCCAGCCGAAGAACAACCAGCTCCAGAGCGCGTTCACCCCCAGCTGCACCAGATAGAGATTCAGGCCAAGGCCGAACCCCGCTTTGCGCCAGGCCAGCCAGGCGGCCACGCCCATCATTGCAAAAAGGGCTGTCCAGACCGGACCAAAAACGCCAGCCGGCGGCGCCCAGTCTGGCTGGACCAGACTGCCGTAAAAAGATGCTGCTGTGATCGAAGCAATACTGCCTATGGCAGCCGCGATAAAGGTCACCAGCAACCAGAGGCCGAAGCCGATGAGCTGCGTCTTCTTCTGTCTCTGGTCCATGTGCTCTCCTGACAACCTTAGCGCCCGACAACCTTGCCAGGCTGGTGCCACTGCTGCTTATTTGCCGATCAGGATCCGGGCCGCAGGGTGAAGCCGTCCCGTGGGAAATGTACGTTAACCGTGCCTACGCGAGGGTGCTCACGCTGCAGCACCAGTTCGTGCTGGCTGGCGGCGACCAGCTTGCCGACCACCGGCTCACGACCATAGTCCGACGGTGCGACGCTGACGCGCGTACCCAATGTATCGTCACTGCCCGGCTCGCTGATGGCTCGTGGCTCGGCGCTCTTGGCCAGATCCAGTGCGGCATCTTCACTCAGGTAATGGTCTTTGCCGTGGCCGAAGTGGTGCATGCGGTTCATCCACGCGTTGACCTTGGGGTAGCGCTTGGCAAGATCAACTTCGGACACATCCCGTACGTACCAGAGTGAGTGGTAGGCAGAGAAATCCGCTATACACGGCTTCTCACCAAAAAGGTAAGGCGTATCAAGCATGCCTTCCATACGGCCCAGGTGGTGATGCATCTTCTTCTTGGCCTCCCGCGGACCTACGGGGGCAACCTTGGCCTTGCGACCCATGGAGATGCGGTCTTTGAAAAACTTCAGGGTGGTAAGCACAGAGGTCGACTTAACCAGCTTTACCAGCGCCTTTGTGCTGCTGCTGGCGATCAGGCACGCCAGGAAAATGTCCAGGTCGGTTTCTTTGACGAAAGCCTGAATCTCCTCTGAGTTGTTTTCGAGCGCTAGCTCAGGCTTATTGCCAAGCCGGGCGATTTCGCGTGCGATCGTGCGGGTGTCACAGAACACATCGGCGCCTATCTGTGCCACAGGTACCTTGCGGTAGCCACCAGCCAAGGTTTCAAGGCTCGGGCGCGGGGGCATTTCCTTGACCGTTACCGACTGCCATTCCAGGCCCGCGTAGCCCAACATCAAACGAACCTTTTCCGAAAAAGGCGAAAGGGGGTAGTGATAGAGAATGATCTCGGACATGAGCGGTTCCTGGCTGAGAGTAATGGGTCTGACCTTCGAGCCGTGCCGTCGCAAAGTGACGATCCCGAGCTCGTTGACGAAGTGTTAATGAGTCGGTGCAATGATATGGAAGTCGCAGGACGATGGCGAGCCCTTCCTTGTAAGGCAGCACCGCAATTCGTGCCGGTGGGCAGTAAACGCGTCGCAGCGTCTTTATCCCGGATCGTTAATACGGCTGCTACGATGCTACGGATTACAGCAGCAGAAGCACCGCATTGAAGGTCATACCGAACAGCATCAGGCTCGACAGGACAAACACCAGAAACCTTAGCTCTATCTTGTTGGTCAACGCCTGCACCAGGCTGTGTACCACACGCAGTCCTACATACAGCCAGGCCATGACCAGGCTGGAGCCGTTGCCTGCACCCATCAGCGCCAGGGATAGCGCCAGGGCGTAGAAAATGGTTGGCTGTTCCATCAGGTGGTTGTAATTATCAGCTTTCCATTGAACTTCAGGGGGCAGCAGACTCATTTGTTCGCCATGGGGCGCACGGGGGTCCGGCGTGATCCTGGCCTTCTTCATGGCGGGCAGGCGTGTAGCGTATAGCCAGACCCACATGACCAGGGACCAGGCAACGAGCGCAACTATCGGGGCGAGAATGGGGCTGGCAGTTTCCAAGTTATGCTTCCTGTTGTTGAGTGTTGAGTGTTGAGTGTTGAGTGTTGAGTGTTGAGTGTTGAGCTTGCACCGGCGCGAGCGGCGCAAGGGATTCTGTATTCTGGAGGCCAAAGCCGGCACTCAGGCACTGTACTCGGCCACTAATGTCCTGTCCGGATAATTCGTTAACCTGCGAGCGCCCGTAGCGCCCAGGACACTAGGGTTGTCCGGCAGCGTTTTTACGGTGGACCCGCCAGACAATATTGCCTACATCATCCGCCACCAGCAGTGCGCCAGACTGGTCTATCGCAACGCCCACCGGACGACCCAGTGCCTTGTCTTCTTCCCCGAGGAATCCCGTCAGCACGTCTGTCGGGTCGCCACTGGGCTGGCCGTCGTTAAACGGCACGAAAATGACCTTGTAGCCACTGTGGGGCTTGCGGTTCCAGGAGCCGTGCTGGCCGACGAACATGCCCTGACTGAACGTCGACGGCAAGTCATTGCCCTCGGCGCTGGCCAGCCCCAGCGACGCCGTATGCGGGCCCAGCGCATAATCGGGCGTAATTGCCCGCTCGACCAGATCCGGTCGGGCGGGCTTCACCCGATCATCACGGTGATCACCAAAATAACTGTATGGCCAGCCGTAGAACCCGCCCTCCTTCAGCGAGGTCATATAGTCGGGAACCAGGTCGCTGCCCAGCAGGTCCCGTTCGTTAACCGCTACCCATAGCTCGCCGCTGCCGGGTGCCCAGGCCATGCCCACCGGGTTACGCAAACCATTGGCAAAAATACGATGCTCGCCGGTTGCGGGGTCGACCTCCCAGACAGCCGCTCGCCCGACCTCGTTGTCCATCCCGTTCTCAGCGACATTGCTGTTCGACCCGACGCCGACATAGAGCTTGCCTTCGGGGCTGGCAATCAGGCTCTTGGTCCAGTGCTGGTTAATAGGTCCGGCAGGCAGATCAGCTACTTTGACGCCCGGGCTGGTAATGCGGGACTGGCCCGGTTCGTAGGGAAAGCGCATGACCGCATCGGTATTGGCCACATAGAAGTCGTCCTCGATCAGAGCCATACCGAAAGGCGAGTGCAGGTCCTCCAGAAACACGAACTGCTGGTCGGCGATGCCGTCGTTATCGCTGTCGCGTAACAGGGTGATCCGGTCTGCGCTCTCACCGCCAGCCCCGGCGCGCGCCATGAACCATTGCACAACTCTTTCCTTGAGGCCGATGTCTTTCTTGGGCGGACGGTTGGTTTCAGCAACGAGAACGTCTCCATTAGGCAACACATAAAGCCAGCGGGGATGGTCGAGGCCCGTAGCAAATGCACTAACGCCGAGCCCGGCGGCGGGCTCGGGCTTGCCGCCGTCAGGCCAGCCTTTGGCCGGGGCGATGTTGACCGTGGGAATCAGTGGCGCATCCGGTTGGGGCAGGGCCGGGTCCGGGCCGTAGCCGGCAGATACAGGCAACCGCGCATTATCGCCGCAACCGACGAGCATCAGGGCAAACCCCATGGTGTAGAAGAAGTAGGCAAGGCGCATCGGCGTACCCCCGGTGTCTGGTTTGTAGGCGACTGCTGCGGCTATGGTTCAGCATAAAGGCCGCGTCCGGGCTATCGTCAGTTTAATCTTTTACTTACCCACGCTGCTTGTTAAGGTCGAAAAGTAGCAGCGACATGACAATAGCGCCGAACGGCTGACAACAGGCTCCGGTGGCGAACCCTGTTGCTGCAGGTAACTCTATCTTAAAACTACCCTAAAACTATCAGGAGAGACGACTATGGATAAGTCAGCATCCGCTCATTGGGAAGGCAGTCTCAAAAAAGGTAAGGGCACCATCTCCACCGAAAGCGGCGCACTAAAGAATAGCCCTTATGGTTTCAATACACGCTTTGAGGATCAGCCGGGGACCAACCCGGAGGAGCTCCTCGGCGCCGCCCATGCAGGGTGTTTCTCCATGGCATTGTCCATGCTCCTCGGCGAACAGGACTATACTGCCGACAGCATTGACACGAAGGCCATCGTGACGCTCGATAAGGATGGCGATGGGTTCAGTATTACCGCTGTGCATCTTGATCTGCGGGCTTCCATTCCCGGCATTGACCAGGCCACGTTTGAGCAGATCGCCGACAAGGCCAAGGCGGGCTGCCCCCTGTCCAAGGTAATCAAGGCGGATATCAGTCTGAAAGCGCAACTGGAGAATTAACCCGGAACTATGGCGCGGAAAGAGCCGGGGCCACTATTACCGCTTCTGGGCGGGGGTTCATATTGCACGCAATAACCTGCCGTTTTCTGGGCTTTGTCCTGGCTTTGGCACTCTCGGGGTGCGCCTGGCAGACGCAGAACCGCCTGGAGCGGTATAACAGCGCCTATAACAGTGCGGATTTTGTCCAGGCCGCCGAGTTGGCGGCTGATTTCGGCGATATTGGCCCTGAGGCAACAGGAGACGGCGACCTGTTGTGGCTGTTACAACAAGCCACAGCCCTGCAGGCGGCTGGTAAGCACGACAAAGCCATAGCCCGCTTCGACACCACCGAGCGCTACTTTCGCATGTACGATGAGCAGGGTGCGGTGCTGGAGTGGGGCGGCCAACTTCTTTCCGTACTCACCAACGACGCATCCCTGGCCTATCAGGGCATGGTCTACGACGCGATCATGGTCAACAGCTACAAGTCGCTGAATTTCATGGCCGAGGGGCAGCCGGAGCTAGCCCGGGTGGAGCTCAACCGGGCGCGGGACAGGCAACGCCGCGCGGCAGACTTCTTTGCAGAAGAGCTGGTCGAGGCACGGCGTGAAATGACGCGTAAGGCCGAGCGACAGGCCTCGGCCAGCACCCTCCAGAACGCCCTGGGAAGTGCTGATAAAGCGCTTGAACGGGAATACAGCACGCTCGATGAGTGGTCTGTCTATCCGGCTTTTATCAACCCTTTTGCGACCTACCTGCACGGGTTATATCTGCTGACCCAGGCGGAAGCTGCTGGCGACTATGGTCTGGCTGCTGATGCCCTGCGGGAAACGCGGGCAATGGTGCCGGGCCTCGACGCCGTCGATGAGGACTGGCGTTGGGCTGAGGCACTTGCAGCGGGTAAGGTGCGGCTCGAGGAACTGCCCCGCACCGTATGGGTGATTTATGAGAATGGCCTTGGCCCGGTACGCGAAGTGCAACGGATCCAGCTACCCATATTCCTGCTCAACCGTGACGGCATCCCTTTCTGGACTGGCATCGCCTACCCCACGCTCAAGCTGAGGAGCCAGGCCCAACCGGCGCTGGCGGTTCAGCTTGAGGGAGGCCAGACAGCGCGGAGCGAAGTGTTGGTGAACATGGACGCCGTCATAGCTACCGAGTTCCGCCAGCGGCTGCCCATGGTGATCACGCGCGCAGTGACCGCAGCGGTTGCCAAGGCTGCCGCTCAGTACCAGGTTCAGAAGGAAGCGCACCCCCTGGTTGCATTGCTGGGGCTGATCTATCAGGTCGCTTCCACTCAGGCGGACACCCGACAGTGGACCAGCTTGCCAAAAACCATCGAGGTGGCGAAACTGGAGCGAACCGGAGCTCAGAGCGACCCGGACCATTTGGTCATCTCCGGGCTAGAGGACCAGCGGGTCGCGCTGCCTGATAATCAGTTTACGCTGGTGTGGGTGCGCCAGCCCGCCCTCGCAACCAGGCCGGCCATTACGGTTATCGGCCTGGGTCGGGAGCAGACTGGCGTTAGAGAACCGATCGGGCAGGATGAGGCGGTGCAACTGCCGGCCCCAGGCTCGACTCAATCATTGGATCAAAACCCTGATAAAGTGCCTGCAGGAGGCCAATAATGACAATCAAAGATCGGGTGCGTCTAAGTACCGTGGCGGGGTTAGTGCTGGTACTGGCCGCGTGTGCGACCTCTACGCCCAAGCGGATCAATATCGGACCGGAACTGAACGGTGTTATAAACATCGAAGAGGTCGTGACGGAGCGCACCGAGGGCGGCCTCTATCAGGTCAACGTGCGCATCAGGAACCTGCTGGATCAACCGGTGCGAATGACTTACCAATTCGACTGGCAGGACGAAAAAGGCCGACTGATGCCTTCGCTGCTGTCGGGCCCGGTACGTGTTACGGCCGACCGTCGCCGGGAAGTGACTGTACAGGGCACCGCCCCCAGCCCCGAGATTGTTGATTTTCGCCTCTATCTGGATGAGAGACCTGAGTAATGATCCTGACCCGTGCTCCCGCTACATCGCTGCTGGCCCGAGGACTTTCGAGCCTGTTTATCCTGTTGCTGATTGTCACGCTGGTTGCAGGCTGTGCCCAACGCAACCGTATCGTCGACCAGACCACAGACGATGCCGACACGCCCCTGGGGCTGGATTACAGGGACTTCGAGCAGGCCGCGCTGGATGCGGTGAACTCCATGCTGGGGTCGTCCATTATCAATAAGCCCCGGGAAGAGCCCTATGTACTGGCCATCTCCCGGGTAACAAACGACACCATGCAGCGCATTGATACCAGCCAGCTGATCAAGAAAATCCGTATCGCCCTGCTGCAAAGCGGCAAGGTGGTGACAACCTCGGCGGTGTCTGGCGATGGCAGCCAGGACGTGCTGATCGACCAGGTACGGGCCAACCGCGACTCCGAAGAGTTTCGTCAGGACACCCAGGTGGAGCGCGGCCAACTGGCGAACCCCGATCTCAGCCTCTCCGGAAAAATCTTTCAGCGTAATCTGCGCCAGGACAAAAACACCCAGCAGGTGGAGTATTACTTCCAGCTGACCCTGACCGACCTGCGCAACGGCCTGGCCGTCTGGGAAGGCGAAACGCCGATCATCAAGCGCGGCAGCAATGATTCGGTGGCCTGGTAGTTTTTATCGAAATATCGGTGTAGCTGTGCTTTTGGTGGGCGGTGCCCACCTTACCTTTGGGCAATCACCGAGTTTCGCGTAGGGCGGGCACCGCCCGCCGTTGTCCCTTTCTCACCTCGTCGCAGTCCCCTCTCGCTATGCCCACAAGCGCTGTTGCATCCCAGGCGCTATCCGCTATATAGTGCCCGTTCATCTGGTATGGCACCACATGTTGTGATTACGGCTAAGAGGCCTGCCCACACTGTGGCTGCCTCGCAAGAGGGAATCCGGTGAGAATCCGGAACTGACGCGCAGCGGTATGGGGGAACGAAACCGGCACGGTCTTTCAGACCAGACACTCTGGCTCACCAGCCAGGGGAAGTCGCCGGGAGTAGACAGATCGACGCGGACTATGCCGAAAGGTAGTCCGCCAGATTCCGCCCCTGAGTCCGAAGACCTGCCAGAGGGGCCCGGGCTTTCACCTGCCGGGTCAGCACTGCGCCTTCGCGAAACAGGGCCGACAGTGGCGAGTCTGCTGCCCTGGTTCCCCCGTTGTCGGGTGAAAATTGCCGTGCTCGCCACCGCCGTTCTGTTCGCGAAGCGTTCCTCACACGCGAACAGGAGTAAGCAAAATGGAAACGGCAGAGCAGCAATCAAAGCCCGCTTCACGTCCAGTATCCGACCCTGCATCCGGCTCTTTATTCAATTCGGCGTCCAGCCCTCTCGCTCCCAAACAGCCCGCGGAAACCCCGCCACGCACCGGCTTGAGCGTGATCAAACGCGACGGCGCCCTGGTGCCTTTCGATCGCGACAAGATCACCGTCGCTATAACCAAGGCGTTTCTCGCTGTCGAAGGCGAGGGCGCGCAGGGTTCGAGCCGTGTTCACGACCTTGTGGGCCGACTGGGCGGGGAGATTGAATCAACATTCGCGCGCAGGCTTTCCGGGCGCGGCACTGTGCACATTGAAGATATTCAGGACCAGGCTGAACTGGCGCTCATGCGCGGCGGCCATCAACAGGTCGCCCGGGCCTATGTGCTTTACCGGGAGGCCCATGCCCGCAAGCGTGCCGCTGTCACGCCGACCGAACCGCACCCCTCCCTGCAAGTCACCACCGTCAACGGCGAGCGACAACCGCTGGATCTCGGCCGTTTACGTGGGCTGCTGGACGAGGCCTGCCAGGGTCTGGCCGCTGTCGACGGGCCAGGATTGCTCGACGAGGCCCTGCGCAATCTCTACGACGGTATTGCCGAGGAAGAACTGGCCCTGGCACTGATCATGACCGCGCGCTCGCGTATCGAGAAAGAGCCGTCCTATAGTCAGGTTACGGCCCGTCTGCTACTGGACAAGCTTCGTAGCGAAGTCCTGCGCGTGCTGGACATTCCAACCCAGGCCTCCGGCCGGGAGATGGCCCGTCACTATCCCCTGGCGCTGGAGCGTGCGATTGCATTCGGCATCGCCCATGAGCGTCTCGACCCTCGCCTGGCGGATTTCGACCTGGCGCGTCTGGGCAGCGCCTTGCAGCCCGAGCGGGATTTCCAGTTCAGCTTTCTTGGCCTGCAGACCCTCTACGACCGCTATTTTCTCCACCAGGATGAGCGCCGCTTCGAGCTGCCCCAGGTGTTCTTCATGCGGGTCGCCATGGGCCTCGCTCTGCTTGAGGATGACCGCGACGGCCGCGCCATCGAGTTTTATCAGCTGTTGTCGTCCTTTGACTACATGGCCTCGACCCCGACTCTATTCAACAGCGGCACGCGCCATGCACAGCTGAGTTCCTGTTATCTGACGACAGTCCCGGATGATCTGGAAGGCATCTACAGCGCGATCCGTGACAACGCCCTGCTGTCAAAATGGGCCGGAGGACTGGGCAACGACTGGACCCCGGTCCGGGCCATGGGCGCCAACATCAAAGGCACAAACGGCAAGAGCCAGGGCATTGTGCCCTTTCTCAAGGTGGTCAATGACACCGCGGTTGCGGTCAATCAGGGGGGCAAGCGCAAAGGCGCGGTCTGTGCCTACCTGGAGACCTGGCACCTGGACATCGAGGAGTTTCTCGAGTTACGCAAGAACACCGGCGACGACCGTCGCCGGGCGCACGACATGAATACCGCTCACTGGGTCCCGGATCTGTTCATGGAGCGGGTCTTTGCCGACGGGCACTGGACGCTGTTTTCGCCCAGTGACACGCCGGATCTGCACGATCTTTACGGGCCGGCGTTTCGGAAGCGCTACGAGCACTACGAGGCACTTGCAGCCCAAGGAGAGCTGCGGCTGTTCAAGACGCTCAAGGCCAAGGATCTGTGGCGGCGCATGCTCTCCATGCTGTTCGAGACGGGCCATCCCTGGATCACCTTCAAGGACAGCTGCAACCTGCGCTCACCCCAGCAGCACTGTGGCGTCGTGCACTCGTCCAACCTCTGTACCGAGATCACCCTCAATACCAGCGCCGGTGAGATTGCGGTCTGTAATCTGGGGTCGGTCAATCTGGTCCAGCATCTGAAAGACGGCGCCGTTGACCGCGAGCGCCTGGCAGATACGGTAACGCGGGCGGTGCGGATGCTCGACAACGTCATCGATATCAATTTTTATGCCGTACCCCAGGCCCGCAACGCCAATGCCCGCCATCGGCCGGTCGGGCTGGGGCTGATGGGCTTTCAGGACGCGCTGCAGGACCTTGGGCTGCCCTACGCCAGCGAGGCAGCGGTCGCCTTTGCGGATGAGGTGATGGAGCTGATCAGTTATCACGCCATCAGGGCCTCGGCGGAACTGGCGCGCGAACGGGGCGCCTACGACAGTTACCGGGGTTCCCTGTGGGACCAGGGCATCCTGCCCATCGATTCGCTGCGATTGCTGCAGGATGCGCGGCCCGAAGATCACCTGGACATAGACCGGACGTCGAGCCTGGACTGGGCGCCGGTCCGCGAGGCGGTGCGCCAATATGGTATGCGCAATTCGAACGTCATGGCGATCGCACCCACCGCAACGATTGCCAACATCGTCGGTGTGTCCGCGTCGATCGAGCCGACTTTCCAGAACCTCTACGCGAAATCCAATCTCTCCGGCGAGTTCACCATCATCAACCCGTACCTGGTCGACGCCCTAAAGGCGCGCGGGCTCTGGGACGAGGTGATGGTCAACGACCTCAAGTACTACAACGGTTCGGTGCAGCCCATTGCCCGGGTCCCGGACGATCTCAAGGCCCTGTTCGCAACGGCCTTTGAGATAGAGCCCCGCTGGCTCGTCGAAGCCGGTGCGCGGCGCCAGAAATGGCTGGATCAGGCACAGTCTCTGAACCTCTACATTGCCGAGCCTGACGGTCGCAAGCTGGATGTCATGTACCGCATGGCCTGGCTGAGAGGATTGAAAACCACTTACTACCTGCGCAGTCAGGGCGCAACCCTGGCGGAGAAATCCACCCTGCATGACGGCGCCCTGAACGCGGTCGCTAGCGGGGACGAGGCACGTTTCTGCTCGATCGACGATCCCGACTGCGAAGCTTGTCAGTAGTCGCACCCGCCAACCCATCAGAAGCCGGACGGGAAGCTCGGGGCTTCCCGCGGTCAGCAAATTAGCAGGAGATCAAGCCATGTCCTTATTGGATTGGAACGAATACGCGAATGACCGCCAGGTAAAAAACACCACGGCCAGCTCGGCAGTCACGCCGCCAGCCGAACCGAAACCCGCCTCTGACCCCCTGGCCGAGGCCCGGGCCTCGCTTGCCGCCCTTGATGTCGCACCCGGTCTGGAGGAGCTGGATATGGGTGGCGCACGTATCGAGGTCGACGACAAGCGCATGATCAATTGCCGGGCCGATCTGAACCAGCTGGTGCCGTTCAAGTACGACTGGGCCTGGCAAAAATACCTCGACGCCTGCGCCAACCACTGGATGCCCCAGGAAGTGAATATGGCGGCAGACGTCCACCTCTGGAAGAGCCAGGACGGGCTGACAGAGGACGAGCGCCGGATCGTCAAACGCAGTCTGGGATTTTTCTCAAGCGCCGATTCGCTGGTGGCGAACAACCTGGTGCTGGCGATCTACCGGCTGATCACCAACCCGGAATGCCGCCAGTACCTGCTGCGGCAGTCCTTTGAGGAAGCCATCCATACCCATGCCTACCAGTACTGTGTCGAGTCCCTGGGCATGGACGAGGGTGAGATTTTCAACATGTACCGCGAGGTGCCATCGGTCGCGCGCAAGGCCGCCTGGGGGCTGAAGTACACCCAATCCCTGGGCAACCCCAACTTCAACACGGGCACGGTCGCGGCGGATCAGGAACTGCTGCGTAACCTCATCGCCTTCTATTGCGTACTCGAAGGGATATTTTTCTACTGCGGTTTTGCCCAGATCCTGTCCATGGGCCGGCGCAACAAGATGAGCGGTGTTTCAGAGCAGTTCCAGTACATCCTTCGGGATGAGTCCATGCACCTGAACTTCGGCATCGATGTCATTAATCAGATCAAGCAGGAGAATCCGCATTTATGGACATCGGAGTTTCAGGATGAGGCCACGCGTATGATCCTGGAAGGTACCGAGCTTGAGATCGCCTACGCCCGCGACACCATGCCGCGCGGCGTGCTGGGCATGAATGCCGCGATGATGACCGAATATCTGCAGTACATCGGCAACCGCCGGCTCGCCCAGATCGGCCTGCCGGAGCGCTTTAGCGGCGTGGCCAACCCCTTTCCCTGGATGGCGGAAATCATGGACCTGAAAAAGGAGAAGAACTTCTTCGAAACGCGGGTGATCGAGTATCAGACAGGTGGGTCGTTGAAGTGGTAGTGCTTACGCAGGAGCCCTCTTCAGAGCCTGCCCCGGTAACCTGATGGTGGGCGGTGCCCACCCTACGGATGCATAGCGAATCACCGCTGACTTTGTAGGGTGGGCAGTGCCCACCGGTTAGCGCAAGGGCCCGGCTCAACAGTTCTCATCTTTGTCATGCGTCCGCTGGATCCCCTCCAGGGACTGGGGCGCCAATAGCCCCTGGTCGACGGCGTGGCGGGCCATCTCCAGGCTGTCCGTGGCCAGCATCAGGTCGCTGCCTGCGGCCCTGACTTCTTTCGCGAGGTTGGCTATGGCCGCTTCCCGCTGAGGATCATTGCTCACATCACGAATGTAAATGCCGAGAATACGGCCGGGGTACTCACGCAGGATCCGGGCGTAGACTTCGGGATCGCGTTGGCCGCTGTCGCCGATAAGGACGAAGGGCAGGTTCTCGTAAAGATCGAGCATCTCACGGATTACGTCGATCTTGTGGTCCTTGGCTCGCCGGGGCAGTAGCACGCCACGTTTCATTCCCCACTCCCTCAATATGAGGATCGGCCCGTTGGGAATGCGGTGCATGCGGAAGAACTCCACCAGCACCTGGTAAATGCTCCAGGGCGCTCGGGAAACATAAAGCAGCGGGTTGCGCTGCTGTCCGGATGGGCCCTCATAGAAGGCCTGATAAAGCGCCGCGACGCCGGGAAAGGCGATGCGGCTCTCGGCGCCCTGGGCGAAAAGTCGCCACATCATCATGACGAAATTGGCCACCCCGGTGTAAACCACGGTGTCGTCAATGTCGCTGATCACCCCATAGCCGGCGCTTTCAGGCGGTGTGAAAAACTCGCCCGTGGTCTTCGCCCGTGGGTCCACCGGGTCTTGCAATTCCAGCTCCATCGAATGCCAGAGCGCATCCGAGGGCATGGCGGACAGGTCCATGCGAACGCGGAAGAAACCGTGGCTGTCGGTCGTTACAGTGGTCTCAGTATCCTTGTAGCGCACCCGAACCCGGGCGTTGACGACAGGTTTGCGCAGCAGTCGGCGTACAAGGTCGACCAGATCACGCCGTATGCGCCCTTCGCGCAGGCTGGAACCAAAGCCGGGCTGATGAAAGACGCGGCCCATAAGAAAAAGCCTGCGGCGGGAGCCATAGCCGCGGTAGGGCTGGATAAAAAGGCCGCCGCGGCCATTATCGCCCTTAACAGGCGCGGCAACGATATGCAGTGCTTTGCGCAGCGAGTGGCGCCAGCGCCGGTAGAGACGACGCGGTTTAGGCGATTGCTTGGGTGGTGTGTTGGGCATAGCGCTTCGGAGCACTCCTTTGGCCGGCAGGGTTGCGAGTTGATGACCTGTGCCTGTGAAGGGTTCGGTCTCATTCTGGCGAGGTGCGCGCTAAAGCTCAAATGCCGCCGGTCCTGGCCCGATTACATTCCCCGGTAGGTCAGTCGGCAGCCCTGAAACGCAAGTATGAAACGATGCACATTTTTCGAACGCGCATCGGGCCCCCAACCCCCGCAGGATTCGTGTTAATCTTCGCCTCCTTTTGTTGCACGCACCGGCCCGCCGCATGGCGACCCGGGCAGGTGCTCAGGCGTCTAACAGCGAACGGTACAGCATGGACTTCAAGATCGGACAACGGTGGGTCAGCCACACTGAAGCGGCACTCGGACTGGGATTGGTTGCGGAAGTTTCGGGGCGGAGGGTCACCATCAGTTTCCCTGCAGCAGCCGAAGAGCGCACCTATGCCACCGATAATGCGCCGTTGGCACGGGTGCGCTATCAGGTCGGGGAAACGCTCCAGACCCATGAAGAAGCAGAGCTTGAGGTCGTTGAGGCCACTGAATCCGATGGCCTTGTATTCTATACAGTCAAGAACGAGGCGGGTGAGCTCAAGGAGCTGTCCGAGCTCAAGCTAAGCCCCTTCGCGCAGTTCACAACACCGCAGCAACGGCTGTTTGCCGGGCGCTTTGATAAAAACCCGGCCTTTCAGCTGCGGGTCGAGACTCTCGGGCACCTTGCCCACCTCCAGCAATCCCCCGTGCAGGGCCTGCTCGGCTCGCGTACCAGCCATCTGGCCCATCAGATCTACATCGCGTCCGAGGTAGCCAGGCGCTACGCCCCCCGGGTGCTGCTCGCAGACGAGGTCGGCCTGGGTAAAACCATCGAGGCCGGGATGATCCTCCACGCGCAACTGCACACGGCCCGCGCCCAAAGAGTACTTGTGGTCGTGCCGGACACGCTGGTGCATCAGTGGCTGGTGGAGATGCTTCGGCGCTTTAACCTGCACTTCGCGATTTTCGACCAGTCTCGCTATGAGGCCCTGCTGGCCAGCGAGTCCGATTACGAACTGGACGAAAACGATAACCCCGTATTGATGCAGGAGGGCGACCAGAACCCCTTCGAGACTGAACAGCTGGTGTTGTGCAGCCTGGACTTCCTGACGCGTAACGCCGAAGCCCGGGCACACGCAGAAGAAGCCGGCTGGGACCTGATGGTGGTGGATGAGGCACACCACCTGCGCTGGTCGCCGGACGATGTCAGTCCGGAGTACGCCTGCGTCGAGTTGCTCGCGGCGCAAACCAAAGGTCTGCTGCTGCTGACGGCAACGCCCGAGCAGGTTGGCCTGGAAAGTCACTTCGCCCGTCTGCGACTGCTCGACCCGGCGCGCTTCCATGACCTGGAAACCTTTCGTCGGGAGGAGGCCAACTACGGTGAGTTGAACACCCTGGTGCAGGACATTCTCCATCATGAAGGTCACCTTGAGTCTAGCCAGCTTGATCGCCTGGAGCCTTACCTGAAAGAGGAAGTCTGGCAGCTACGGGACAACCCTGATCAGTTTGATGTCCACGAGCTTGTCAGTCGGCTGCTCGACCGCCACGGTACCGGGCGGGTGCTGTTCCGCAACACCCGTGCCGCCATCCAGGGTTTCCCGGAGCGCCAGGTCGAGGCAACGCCTCTACCCCTGCCAGGGTTGTACGAAAGCGAAGAGCAGCGTCTGGGGGAGGCCGGCCTCACGCCTGAAGCGACCGTGCTGGAAGACGACTGGCTGGCCGAAGACCCACGCGTGGCCTGGCTGGAGTCGACGCTGACGTCCCTCAAACCCGCAAAAGTTCTGGTGATTTGTGCGCGGGCCGAGACGGCAGTAGCCCTCGAGCGCCACCTGCAACTGCGCGCCGGCATCCGCAGCGCGGCCTTTCACGAAGGGTTGACCATCGTTGAGCGTGACCGGGCGGCAGCGTACTTTGCTGAAACCGAGCAGGGCGCTCAGGCACTGGTCTGCTCCGAGATCGGCAGCGAAGGCCGCAATTTCCAGTTCGCCCACCACCTGGTGCTGTTCGATCTGCCGCGCAACCCCGATCTGCTGGAACAGCGCATCGGCCGTCTCGACCGTATCGGCCAGAGCGCCACTATCGAAATCCATGTGCCCTATCTCGAGAATTCTTCCCAGGAAGTGCTTTACCGCTGGTATCAGGATGGCCTCAATGCATTCACACATAGCTGTGTGGTAGGCGTAGCCGTCAAGGATGCGCTCAGGGAGCAGCTCGACGCGCAGCTGGCCCGGCCTGAGCCTGCAGGTATGTCAGCCCTGCTGACACAAACTGCCGAGCTGACCCGGCAGCTCCACGCCGCGCTGGAAGCCGGCCGGGATCCACTGCTCGAGATCAACTCCTGTAACAGGCCAAAGGCCCAGGTGCTGATCGAGCAGATCGAAGAGGAAGAGAACACCGCCGGGTTACAGACTTTCATGGAAGGCGCGTATGGACAGTACGGCGTCGACTACGAAGATCACTCTGAGAACGCCTGGATATTGCGGCCGTCGGAGCACATGCTGACGGGTTATTTTCCCGGATTACCCGAGGAAGGTGTGACCGTCACCTATGATCGGGATCTGGCGCTGGTGCGCGAAGACATGACGTTCCTCAGTTGGGAGCACCCCATGGTCGTCGAGACCCTCGACATGATCGCCACCACGGAACTCGGCAATGCAGCGCTGGCCACCATCAGTGTCAAGGGCGTGCAGCCCGGAACCGTGCTGCTGGAAACGGTCTTCACGGTGCATTGTCCTGCGCCAAAGGCCCTGCAGCTTTCGCGCTTTTTACCGCTGCGTCCCGTGCGGTTGCTCATGGACGCCAAGGGCAGGGACATCAGCCACGTGATGCCCCATGCCAAGCTCAACGAACTGTGCCAGGACATCAAGCGGCGAACGGCCCAGGCTATCGTGCCCCAGGTGCGGGAAGAGGTGGAGCGCATGATCGCTGCGGCCCAGGGCCAGGCCCGCGAACAGTTGCCCGGGATCCAGGCAGGTGCCAGGGAAACCATGGAGACGAGTCTCGGCGAAGAGGTTAGTCGCCTGCGGGCACTGCAGCAGGTGAACCCTGCAATTCGCGACGAGGAGATCCAGTTCCTTGAGGCTCAGATCAAAGACAGTGCAGAAGCCATCGCCAATGCCAGCCTGGAGCTGCAGGCTTTGCGGGTGGTGATCAGTACCTAGCCGGGCTGCAAGCGGATTGCCCCGGCAAGGCCTCCGCTGACACAACTCATCGAGAAGCAAACTCGAACAGGAAATTCAAACAAAAAAAAGAGGAGGGCGAATCCATCGCTCCCCTCTTCTCATAGCTTGCCAGGTTGCAGGCCTGAGCGTACAGCGGGTCAAATGCTGAACACTAATGCCAGGCTGCGATCCTGCGCTTTGTTTCCATTCGGGGAATTACCCCGAATCTGCTCGCCTTCCTGGCGGGCACGGAATTTGGAAATCCCGAAGCATCGATCCATCATCCTTGCTTTGCCCCAATCCTTTGGGGGTACGTCCCAGTTCGTTCCCTTCCCTGTCGTCCGTGACAAGTTCACTGTACTGAAACTGCCCCAGGATAAAACCAATCTATGTTAATGACAGCTATATTTGTTTTATAAAAACTTATAAAACAATAAGTTAAGTATAATTACATCATCGTTAGCTCGTCGTCAGAATCAGGTCGGCTGTCGTGCTGGTGCAAACTGGAACGGCACGCCTGAACACACCGGTTGCGGGATACGGATGGACCTGCCCATGAGACCAGGTCGGCCTCCCGGGCAGCGCATCATCGGGGATCAGCGAAGGATAACCAGCGGCTTCTTCGCCGTTTCGAGCATTTTTTCCGTCGTGCTACCGACGAGGAACTGGCGGATGCGGGAATGACCATAAGCGCCCATGATCAGCATGTCGATGTCGTGTTCTTCCTGATAGGCGTGCAACGTCTGCTCGATCTCTCCCGCCCGAATCGCCAGGTGAACCTCAATCCCCTGGCCGCTGAGTTTCTTCTCGGCCTGCCTGAGTTGCTCCCAGTGGGTGTCGCTCTCAGCGCCCACCATGAGGATGTGTAACGGCAAGTTTTTGAACACCGGTGTCCCCGCGAGCAGCTCGACGCCTTTGAAGGCCGTAGGACTGCCATCAAAAGCCAGCATCGCGCTGCGAGGCTGCGAATAAGTATCGGTGACCAGCAATATGGGGCGGTGCAAACGGCGGATGACGGTCTCCAGCTGGCTGCCGACCTGGCGCCCCGATGCAGCGCTGCTTTCGCCGTGCAGGCCCATGACGATCAGCCGGGTTTTGCTTTCGAGCGCAAGCAGTGACTCGGTCAGGTCACCGTGGCGCTGGCGTTTGAATACTTGCTGGGCGCCGGCCTGTCGGGCCCGCAGTTCAGCGTTGTCGAGCATATGGTGGCCATGCTCCAGCGCCAGTTTGCTGCGCTTCTGATCCAGCTCGGCCAGCTCTTCCATAAGATGCTCGCGGCTGCCCAGGCCAATGTTGCCGGTAAGGTCCGGCGCCACCGGGTAACGCTCTTCGTCCAGAACGTGCAGAAGCGTCAAGGGTGCTTCCATACGTGAGCTCGCCCAGGCGGCATAGTCACATACAGACGGCGCTGCTTTTGACCCGTCGATGCAGGCAATGACCTCTAACATGGCAACCTCGCTTTGCTGATTCTCTTGTTCTTCTGCAGCCTTTGATGCGTCTGAATGCTTCATGGCTAGTGCCCCATCAGTTGGTCGACGGCGTCGGGCTTGTCGTGCACCCCAAAGCGGTCAACGATCGTCGCGCTGGCTTCGTTAAGGCCGATAATTTCGACCTCTGCACCTTCGCGGCGGAACTTGATCACGGCCTTGTCCAGCGCGCCGACCGCCGTGATATCCCAGAAGTGAGCGCGGCTCAGGTCAATCACGACGTTATCCACAGCTTCCTTGAAATCAAACGACGCCATGAATTTCTCGGATGAGCTGAAGAACACCTGGCCGACTACCCGGTAGGTGCGGGTGTCGGTGTTGTCATCAAACTCAGACGAGACCAGCATGAAGTGCCCGACTTTGTTGGCGAAGAACAGAGCCGCAAGCAGCACCCCCGCCAGAACCCCGAAGGCCAGATTGTGGGTCGCCACGACCACAACCACCGTGACGACCATTACAACGTTGGTCGACAGGGGATGCGCCCTCAGGTTCTTCAGCGAACTCCAGCTGAAAGTACCAATAGACACCATGATCATCACAGCTACAAGGGCCGCCATCGGGATCTGCACCAGCCACTGGTCGAGCACCAGTACCATCACCAGCAGGAAAACGCCGGCGGCCAGCGTCGACAGCCGGGTCCGGCCGCCGGACTTAATGTTGATGATGGACTGACCGATCATGGCGCAGCCAGCCATGCCACCGAGCAGACCGGAGCCGATGTTGGCGATGCCCTGGCCCTTGCACTCGCGATTCCGGTCGCTGGAGGTGTCGGTAAGATCATCGACTATGGTCGCGGTCATCATGGATTCAAGCAGGCCCACCACCGTGAGGCCGACGGCGTAGGGAAGAATAATCATCAGTGTTTCAAGCGTAAGGGGTACTTCCGGCCAGAGAAATATCGGCAGGGTGTCAGGCAACTCGCCCATGTCGCCGACCGTACGGATGTCGATGCCGTAGATCATGGCCACAGCAGTCAGCGCGACAATGCAGATCAGGGGCGAAGGGAGGATACGCCCGACCACCGGCACCAGCGGGAACAGGTAGATAATGCCCAGGCCCGCGGCAGTCATGGCGTACACGTGCCAGGTGACGCCCGTTAGCTCGGGCAACTGCGCCATGAAAATGAGGATCGCGAGCGCATTGACGAAGCCGGTGACCACCGACCGGGAGACGAAGCGCATGAGATTGCCCAGCTTGAGGTAACCGGCAACGATCTGCAGCAGGCCGGTCAGGAGGGTCGCCGCGAGCAGATACTCCAGCCCGTGTTCTTTGACCAGCGTCACCATCAGCAGGGCCATGGCGCCGGTTGCGGCGGAAATCATACCCGGCCGGCCGCCCACGAAAGCGATCACAACCGCGATACAGAACGAGGCATAAAGGCCGACTTTCGGGTCTACCCCGGCAATAATCGAAAAGGCAATGGCCTCGGGTATCAGCGCGAGTGCGACCACAAGGCCCGAAAGCAGGTCGCCTCGCATGTTCGAAAACCAGTTTATTTTCAAGGCATGAAGCATAGTGAGGATCCAGTTCGTAAGCTGTACAGCAACCGATGACGGGCACCGGTCAAAGAAATAAAGATTCTGGCTACAGCCGGGCAAGGGCTACGTGAAAGTCAGCCGTACCATGGGTTACGCGAGCGGGCCGCCGGGCGACTATGGCGTTCACAGCAATTGGAGCTTGGCTTTCAAGATTTTCGCGTAAACAGGAGAAGAGCCGGCATAACCAGAGCCTGGGCATCAGGTGGCGGATGGTCCTGCAGGGATAGCCAACGCGCTTTCCTGATCGGAAAAGCACGAACAGAACCGGGGCAGAGCGCTAGGGTGGAGTGATCATCAAGAACAACGCTTGCGAGGTCATAGGTATCAGGCTGGTCAGTTTTTCAGGGGGGCGAATACTAGCACATGCGTGTCGAGCACGACATACCGCAGCCTTTTTCTCGAAGGTCATGCAAGCCATCGAGTACCACGCGGGTTTAGCGCCGGCGCAGCAGCCTCCTCACCCAGGCCCAGCGATTGATCAGCAGCGCCATGAAGATCAGCCCGCAACCCGCCAGCTGCAGCGCCCCCATGCTTTCGCCCAACCACCAGCTGGCCAGTAACGCTGTCCAGATAGGCTCCAGCATCATAATGATAGCTGCGTGGCTGGCGGAGGCCAGGCCCTGGGCGTAGGTCTGGATAAAGAACCGCATGCAGGTACCAATCAGTGCGCTGGCCAGCAGCCAGCCCCAAATCGACGTGGCGACCTCGCTCGGCCAATTCTCGAACAGCATGGACGCCGGCAGCAGGAGTACGCCGACCATGAAGAGCTGCAGGGAGGTCAGCGCCATCGCTGGGATGCCCCGCACCAGGCGGGTGTTGAGGTTGAAGCAAAGCGCGAAGAAGACCGCCGCGATAAGAAAATAGAGCTGGCCCGGTTCCAGGCTTAAACCCCTGTTAAGCGACAGGCAGGCGAGGCCGCCGACCGCGACGGGCAGAGCTACCCAGGTGCTGACAGGCGGGCGCTCGCCGAAAAGCGCCCGGGCCGCGACGGGCACAAGCACGATGCCCATGCTCGTAATAAAGGCGCCCTCGCCCACGTGGCTGGCGTTGAACAGTCCCAGGATCCAGAACGCCATGGCCAGGGCGAACAAGGCACCCAGGCCCAGCGCCTGCTTCAACTGAGCCGGCGCCACATGCCGCAGGCTATGCCAGCCCGCGATTCCCAGCACAATGGCCGCAAGGAAAAAGCGCAGCCCCATGAACAGCAGTGGCGGTAGTCCGGCCAGCGCTTCCTTGGAAAAGATCCAGCCAGTGGCGGCCAGGAGCGTTACCAGCAGGAGGAGAATATCGGCTTTGGCATGCGACTCGGAGGACGGCCGTTCGACTAGCATGGAGAGGGCTCTCTGTGTGTCACTTGACCGCCAGTCTAACGTCTTTTTGACCTCGAGTTCCTGCTGCCCTTTAAGCTGGCTGATTAACCCCAACCTACAGGTGTTTCGGGACACTAATGACCAAATATTTGCCGCAGGAGGCCCACCCCCATGCTTAAAGATGTGCGACTGTCCGTGCTGGATCTGGCGCCGATCCGGGATGAGGGAACCATCGCCGAGAGCTTCGAAAACTCCGTGGCTCTGGCCAGGCGGGCAGAAGAACTGGGCTACCATCGCTTCTGGCTGGCGGAACACCACAACATTGACGGTATCGCCAGCGCTGCAACCGCCGTGCTAATCGGCCATATTGCCGGGCGGACCAGCACGCTGCGCGTCGGCAGCGGTGGTGTCATGCTGCCCAATCATGCGCCTCTGGTAGTCGCCGAGCAGTTCGGCACCCTGGCGACGCTTTACCCCGATCGCATCGACCTGGGGCTGGGCCGTGCGCCCGGGACCGACGGCATGACCCTGCGCGCGCTCGGGCGCGACCCCCAGGCCGCCGAGCACTTTCCGCAAATGGTACAGGAACTTGCCGGTTACCTGGGGGATGCACGGCCGGGTCAGCGGGTCAAAGCCGTACCGGGCCAGGGCACGCATGTTCCGTTATGGCTTCTGGGTTCAAGCGGATTCAGCGCGCAGCTGGCGGCCAAGCTGGGCTTGCCCTTTGCGTTCGCCAGTCATTTTGCGCCGGGGTATATCCACGAGGCGATCCGTCTGTACCGGGACAATTTCCAGCCATCCAGCATTCTCGATAAGCCCTATCTGATGCTGGGCATTCCTGTTATTGCAGCAGAAACTGACGAACAAGCAGAGTTTCTTTCCACCACGCACCAGCAGAAATTCCTCAACCTCATTCGCGGTAAATCCACCCGCGCGTTGCCGCCGGTGAAAGAGCTGGACTGGCACCCCCACGAGCGGGGTCAGGTCATGCAGATGTTGTCTGCCTCGGTGGTCGGTAGCCGCGAAACCGTAAAGCGGCAGCTGGCCAGCTTTATCGAAGGGACCGGGGCGGACGAACTGATGATCAACTCGGATTTCTATAACCTGGACGACCGCCTTCGTTCATACGAAATTGTAATGGATGCCGCACAGGGCTAGCGCTGTCGTGATTTGCCGGTGGTTTCGCGGCTTACTTCCGGCAAACCGGACAATTCAGACTGCGAAGCTGTCGTAACCCGCACTGCCAGCAGGCCTTTTTTGCGCTAAGAGCGTCTCGCTGGCACCGTCAAGGCATCAGCTCTCCCGGACATTATGGTACGCTGGTGACGTTTTGACATTTCCGGACTTCAAGCCGGTGCCCCAACCAAACGTGGTCAAGCGGAGGGATCCCCATGAATGAACTGATTATTCTGGTGCTGGCGATTGCCGGTCTATTATTTGTAATGCGACGCGAGTCCGGCGCCAAGGCGACTGTCGCCCTGCTGGTGGTCGTGTCGATAGTTGGCTTCATAGCTGATGCTGAAGTCATGGGTGTCCTCTTGCTTATCGGCGCGGCTGTGACAGCGCTCGCGGGCATACCCGGTCTGCGTAAGGCCTGGCTCACCCCCCGCATTTTCGCTTTTTTCAAGAAGGCGGCCCCCAAGGTCTCCGCGACCGAACGTACCGCGCTTGAGGCCGGCACCGTGGGTTGGGACGGCGAACTGTTCACCGGGCGCCCGCAATGGAAATCCCTCCTCGCCAGCCCTCTGGGCGAACTGCCGCCCGAAGAGCAGGCCTTTATCGACAACCAGTGCTCCGTCGCCGCCAGCATGTGCAATGCCTGGGATATCGCGGTCGAGCGCGCGGATCTGCCGCCTGAACTTTGGGATTATCTGAAGAAAGAGCGCTTTTTCGGGATGATCATTCCCAAGGAATACGGCGGCTTGGGCCTGTCCACCCGGGCTCAATCCCTGGTACTGCAGAAGCTCTCGGTCAACGAGACCCTCATGACCACCGTGGGCGTGCCCAACTCCCTCGGCCCGGGTGAACTGCTGCTGAAGTACGGCACCCAGGAACAGAAAGACCACTATCTGCCGCGTCTGGCTGATGGCCGGGACATCCCCTGTTTCGGCCTGACCGGTCCCCGCGCTGGTTCTGATGCCACCTCACTGCCGGATACCGGTATCGTCTGCAAGGGCGAGTTTGAAGGCAAGGAAGTCCTGGGCCTGCGGCTCAATTTCGAGAAGCGCTGGATTACGCTGGCGCCGATCGCCACCGTGGTTGGCCTTGCGTTTCGCATGTTTGACCCCGACGGCCTGCTGGGGGAAGAGAAAGACCTGGGTATCACCTGCGCACTGGTTCCGCGCAATACCAAAGGCATGGAAATCGGCCGCCGTCACTGGCCGATCGGTAGCCCCTTCCTGAACGGTCCGATTGTCGGGAAGGACGTCTTCATCCCGCTGGACTGGATCATCGGCGGGCCAAAAATGGCCGGCGAAGGCTGGCGTATGCTGGTCGAGTGTCTGTCGGTGGGCCGCAGTGTCACGCTGCCGTCCGGCGCCAGCGGTTCTGGTCGCTATATGCTCGGCATGGCCGGCGGCTTCACGCGCATCCGTCGTCAGTTCAACGTGCCGGTTGCAGAAATGGAAGGGGTTCAGGAGCCGCTGGCCCGCATTGCCGCTAAGGCTTATATCGCCCAGGCCTCGGTGATCCAGACCGCCAACATGATCGACAACGGCGAAAAGCCAGCCGTACCCTCAGCGATTCTCAAGAGCCAGCTCACCGAATTCCAGCGCGATATGGCTATGGATGCGATGGATGTTCACGGGGGTCGTACGGTAACTTTGGGCCCCCGCAATTACCTGGGTATTGGCTTCTCCGCCACCGCGGTGTCTATCACCGTTGAGGGCGCCAATATCCTCACGCGTAACCTGATGATCTTCGGCCAGGGCGCCATTCGTTGTCATCCCTATGTGCTGGAGGAACTGGCAGCGAAGGACGACAACGACATTGAGGCGTTCGACCGGGCGTTTTTTGCCCACGCCCGGCTGATCTTCGGCAATTTTGCCCGCGCCTTCACACAGGCCTTTGGCATTGGCGCCGGTAACCTTCCCTTTGATCACATTGCGGCGCCCTACGCCAAGGCCGTGACGCGCTTCAGCGCGGCGTTTGGTCTCTGTGCGGACGCGGCCATGGCCAGCGTAGGTTCTGATCTGAAGAAGCGGGAGCTGCTGTCTGCACGTCTGGGTGATGTACTGTCCAACCTCTATATGGGGTCGATGGTGCTCAAGCAGTGGCAGGAAAGCCGCGCGGCAATGGGTGAAACAGCGCTGTTCCAGTACAGTATGACCCTGCTGCTTAACAGGGCAGAAGAAGCCCTTCAGGAGTTCCTCGCCAACCTGCCCAATCGCCCGCTGGCCTGGGCCCTGCGTCTGTCCGTCATGCCTACGGGGCGTCACTGGAAGCGCCCGGCAGATGTGCTCACGCACGAAATCGCCCGCGCCATCAGTACCGACACCCCCTTGCGCACCAAGCTGACCGAAAACACCTGGAATACCGCCGAGCCGGGCCAGAAGAACAACCCTCTGGCACGCTACAATGCCCTGCTCAAGGATTATCCCCGGGCCGAGAAGCTCTATCACACGGTCAACAAGGCCTACGCCAAGGGGCAACTCCCAGCTGATGCCCTGCACCCGGAAAAGCGCGTTATCGCCGCGCGGGAAGCGGACATCATCAACGCCGACGATGCCGACTTCATGGCGACATTCGAGGCCGAAGTGCTGGATATGCTGACGGTTGATGACTTTCCGTTCGATGGCATCGCCTACGACAAAGACAAGGTCAACTGGCACGGTACACAGGAGAAAGAGACCGGTAACAAGCCCACGGCCCAGAAGAGCGACGGCAAAAGCGGCAAGACCGCGAAGGCCTGATAAACCGACCCTGACTGCCTTACTCGTGCCCGGCAGCTGTGACGCGGGGTAGAGTGAGACAGATCAGGGGCTGAAGCAGGATAAAGTAATCCGGGGCTATTCGCGTAGCTCCGGATTTTTTTATTCCGCCGGGCTGGCTGAGCTTGGAAGCCGGGCCTCTATGCTTTCCGCCGCCAGTCGGACATCGGCGCCATAGTACAAGGATGAGAACCCGATCAGATCCCGGTCCAGGTTGTGAAACAGCATGCCAAACGCGATGTCGCCCGCACTGAAGCGTTCATGCTCGGCGGCGAAGTAGCGAGCGGCGGCGCCCTGGTCGCTTGTGTCATCCAGCAGGCGCAGCACCCGGGCTGTGCCGCCGTGATAGGCCTGGGTAAGCAGCAGGCGAAACAGCGTCTCTTGTTTCAAGGGCACCAGATGACCAAACCGCTGCTCGAAGGCCGGCCTGAGGTTGCGGTAATTTTTCTCGGTCAGCCGCAAGGCGCAATCCATCTGGGCCAGCCGGTGCCAGTGGAGTTCGGCAGGTATCTGGCAGTCGTCCAGTACGGATGGCGAAAGCTGGAGTATGCCCCGCGCGTTGGCCGTTGAGTGCGCTCGCGCCTGGCCGCCGCTCTCGATCAGTAGCTGCCCGGCGATGTCCTCCAGAATCGCGGCTGGCAAGTCGAGTCGCCCTTCATCGGTTCGCTGTTGGTAAACGGCCTGAAGCGCGCTGTGGAGCGACAGCGGTTGTTCTCTGGTGCCGATCTTCAAGGTGTCCCAACTTCCCCAGATCCGGCCTTCTTCGGCTTCGCCGAAATACCGCTCCAGAGCAGCCTCCATGTCAACGTGGGGCTGAGTGCAGGCCAGGGCGAACGGGTAACCGCGGACATTTTCGCCACCGGGGACCCAGGTTTCCACGTGGCCGGTCCGGGCCATTTCGGCGCGTGCACTGTTCAGTTTGCGTTGAGTGTCGCGGCGGAACTCCTGGTCGCTGACGTAGGCTATGAAGCGGCCGCGCCGATCAAACAGGAGATGGCGCTCCTGCTGGGTGCAATAGCCCGAGCTGAACAGAACCCATCGGCGAACGGAGAGCATGTTGGCGAACACGCCCTGGCTCGACCAGTAGGGTGCTTCCCGAATAACAGCTTGCCAGTTCTCGCTATGTTCCGGAACAGGAGCTTCGTCGGCGTGCAGGCCGGCGAAGCCAAGGCTTATCAGGAAAAAACCGCAGACTTTCTTTAAGGTGTCCGTAGCCATCTGCCTGGTTGCGTCCCTAACGTAGAGATATAAGCCATCTGTGCGAATACCGGTAGCGCCCCCTGCAGGGTTGGCCAGTAGGGCACCTGGACAGCAGCGCCGGGGCAGAGAATAGAATTCTGTTTGCAGAAACTACCAATTGCCATTATTCTCCATGCTCGCCCATGGCTCTTTAGGGGCGAGTGCGTCACCCGCTTGAAGCAGTTCAATGGAGATTCCGTCCGGGGATCGGACAAAGGCCATATGGCCATCCCGAGGCGGTCTATTGATGGTAACCCCGCCTTCCTGAAGCCTCTGGCAGGCTTCGTAGATGTTGTCCACGCGATAGGCCAGATGTCCGAAGTTGCGACCTCCCGAATAGGTTTCCGGGTCCCAGTTGTGGGTAAGCTCGACCATAGGCGCTTTTTCTTCACGGGCGCGCTGCAGATCATCCGGCGCTGCGAGAAAGACCAGTGTAAAGCGGCCTTTCTCGCTGTCCTTTCGGCTCACTTCGCGCAAGCCCAGCAGCTCGCAGTAGAAATGGAGTGAAGCATCGAGGTCAGCGACCCGTACCATGGTGTGGAGATAGTGCATGAGTGCTCCTAAAGGCCGTGTCATGTCCAGTTCACAGACATATTTTTGTCTTTGTGTATACTAATCGATCAAATTTGACTTGCCCGAGTTGTGTTTAATGACCCTCGCTAATGCAGTGGATAATACCGGTTCAAACGGCGGCGAGCGATGAACAGTCCGCGTCCCATGGACAGAGCCACCGCCGATATGACTTACCGTAGGGTGATCTTCAGCGTCATGCTGCTGATTACCTTCATAGGCGCCTCTCTGTTCAGCGCACTGAATTTCTACCAGGGTGTCGTGGCGCTGGCGCTGATTGAGCTAGGCATGGCGGCTTTTTCGCTGGCGCTGCTCTGCCTGATACGCAACACGCGGGACCTGGCGTCCTGGAGCCTTACCTACATCTCTGCGATCTTTGGTGGCTTCCTGCTCATTTTTGCTCATCCTGATGCCACGCCGTCCGTGTTCATCTGGGTGCTCCTGATCCCGCTGGTAACCCATCTGCTCGTCGGCCGTTTCATGGGCCTGGCCTTCTCTCTGATCGCGATCTTTCTCGCCGGTGGCGTCTATATCTGGCGCTTTCAGGGCAACCCGTCCCTGGTGAATCCGCTAGAGTTGGCGAACATGGCCATTTGCGTGCTGACCGTGCTGATATTCTCCCACGTCTACGAAGTCTCTCGCGAACGTTCTGAGGCGCGTCTGCGCAAACTGGCCACCACCGACGGCCTGACGGGGCTGGCCAACCGCATGCGCTTCACCGATGTGTTTGGCTGGGAGCAGCGAAAGGCTCAACGCGAGAAGTACCCTCTGTGCCTCGTATTGATAGACCTCGACCACTTCAAGTCGATCAATGATTCCTACGGTCACGAAGCCGGCGACCAGGTGTTGCAGCACGTAGCCACTTTGCTGGCCGAACGCCTGCGCGCGACCGATCTTATCTGTAGGATCGGTGGCGAAGAGTTTGGCATCATGGTGCCCAACTGTACGTTGGGACAGGTCGAATTTGTCGTGCATGAACTCCAGCGCGTTCTGGCTGAGACGCCCTGCCGTGTGCTCGACCAGGACCTTCAGATTACTTTCAGCGCAGGTATCGCCCAGCTTGGCCGGGACGGAGATGACTTACGGGCGCTGTTCAGTGTCGCCGATCGCCGGATGTACCAGAGCAAAGCGGACGGACGAAACCGCGTGACCAGTGTTGATCGTCCGGGCTTCACCATGGGGTCTGCGGATCCGGCACCCGGCGGGCGGGCCCCGGCCGGCGATTAGTCAGGGCTGCCCTTGGGTACCGGTTCGTTCGGCTGGGGCGCTGGCCCTGGTGACGGGGGTTGGTTTACCTGTCCCTTGATCGTCTTGAAGACGTCCATGATATCCAGCGGCAGCGGGAACACGATGGTGGAGGAGTTTTTCGCGCTCATGTCGGCCATTGTCTGCAGGTAGCGCAACTGTAACGCGGCCGAGTTTCGGCCCATCACGTCCGCGGCCTGCACCAGTTTTTCCGAAGCCTGCAGTTCCCCTTCCGCATGAATGACTTTGGCGCGCCGCTCCCGTTCTGCCTCAGCCTGGCGGGCGATAGCGCGGATCATGGACTCGTTCAGGTCAACATGCTTGATTTCGACGTTAGCGACTTTAACGCCCCAGGGCTCGGTCTGGGAGTCGATAATTTCCTGGATGTCATTGTTGAGTTTATCCCGCTCCGACAACATCTCGTCCAGATCGTGCTTCCCCAGCACCGAACGTAACGTGGTCTGGGCCAGTTGGCTGGTGGCGGCACCGAAATCCTCAACCTGGATAATGGCCTTCTCCGGATCCACCACGCGGTAGTAAAGCACGGCATTGACTTTAACCGTGACGTTGTCACGAGAGATAACGTCCTGGCTCGGCACATCAAGGGTTATCACCCGGAGATCGACCCGGGTCAGTTGCTGAATGCCGGGTACGATGAAGATCAGGCCTGGGCCGCGTACGCCCTGGAAACGACCCAGAAAAAACACGACGCCGCGCTGGTACTCCGGCAGGATCCGAACCGACCAGCCTATAAGCAGCAGCAGTAAGACGAGCGGCGTAATGTACGGAAAAAAGGTACCCATCTGGCTCTCCTTGTCGTTTGACCGGTTAGATGCGAATCAAGCATTGGTGTGCAGCGGGTTTATTCTCTGGTTGGCTCCACCCGCACTTCAAGGTCTCTGATAGCGATGACCCGTACCTGAGTGCCTTCAGAAATCGCTGAGCCGCTGGTTGCCCGCCACGTCTCGCCATGCAGGAAGACCTTGCCCCGATAATCAGATTCACCGGGATGCTGCTGAAAGTCCACCGTTACCTTTGCCAGGGCGCCCAGCATCTGGCTTCGCCCTGTTGTGGCTGGCCGCCTGCGCAGCCCCATGAGGCGGGTGACTGTCCAAAGCATGAAGCCAGCGGCAATGGCCGCCGTGCCACCGATAATCGGCCAAGATATTGCCTGGTTGGTGCCGTCCATGAGAATGATGGAGCCTACGACAAAGGCGACAATCCCGCCCAGGCCCAACGCACCGAAACTTGGAACCAAGGTTTCGCCGACGATAAACGCCAGCCCCAGTATGATCAGCGCGAGTCCTGCATAATTTACGGTCAGTACCTGAAACGCGAACAGGGCTAGCACGAGGCAGATGGCGCCTATCACGCCGGGCACCATAGCGCCCGGGCTCGCAAGTTCGAAGATCAGCCCGTAGAAGCCGATGATCATCAGGAAATAGGCGACGTTAGGGTCGGTTATGACCGAAAGCAGGTCGGTTCGCCAGTCGGAGTCGAACCGGTGGATCGCCAGGGCCGAGGTTTCAAGCGTACGCTCGCCGTCGGCCATCTGCACTGTGCGACCGTCCAGTGCCAGCAGTAGGGCGTCCAGATCGGCGGCAACCAGATCAACCACATTCCGGCTTTCCGCCTCGTTTGCTGAAAGATTCACTGCCTCGCGCACAGCCTGCTCTGCCCAGTCCGCGTTGCGATCATGACGCTCGGCGAGGCTTCGGATATAGGCTACTGCGTCCTCGAGCACCTTCCGTTCCATGGCGTTGCCACCGCGTCGCTTGCCGGCGCTTTCTCCTGCACTCTCTTCGGCATTCTCTCCGGCACTCTCTCCGGCACTCTCTCCGGCACTCTCTCCGGCATTCTCACCCGTGCTCTCACTGTTACTCTCACTGTTATTCTCCCGGCTACCCTGGCCGGTAGCCGGGCCGTTGTCGGTTTCACCTTCGTCGGTATCTCCACTACCGCCGGGAAAACCGCCCATTTGCACCGGGGTTGCTGAGCCCAGGTGAGTTGCCGGCGCCATTGCTGCAACGTGGCTGCCGTACAGCAGGTAGGTGCCGGCGCTGGCTGCCCGGGCGCCGGCAGGCGCTACCCAGGTTACGACGGGCACAGGAGAGGCCAGAATCGCTTTGATCATGCTGCGCATGCTTGAAGCCAGGCCGCCCGGCGTATCCAACTGGATGACGACCAGGCTGGCGTCTTCGGCTGCCGCCTGGCCGAGCCCGCGCTCGAGGTAGTCGAGTGTCGCCGGGCCAATACTGCCGTCGATCGTCAGCAACAGCGCCTTGGAAGAGCCATCCTCGCTGCTGGCCGGGGCAAAAAGAAGCAGGCCGGCCAGCACGCAGCCTAGCCAGATCCATACCCGTCTTGAACCGGGGCGCCCCTGGCAGAGTTCAGTCATGTCCACTGCGGCTCCCGTCCGAGGAAAAGTCGATCAGTTCACTATACCTTTACTTCACCATACTATGCCTTTGCGCGCCGGGCGAGGCCGCGAACGAGCGGTCAATCGGCTGCGGTTAAGGGAGCCTCTGATTAACTCTTGGATCGCCACTGGCTTTCAAAGCTACCCACAATCAAGGCGTGACTTTGCAGTAAGGCTGGTTGCCTTTCAAAAAGTCGAACGCAGAGGCGACCCACGAGTTAATCAGAGGCTCCTAAGGTTAAGGCAGTGCCAGCGCTGGACAAGGGCCACCGCAAATGTCCAAGATGAGCCATGGTCCTTCCCACGCGGTGACCCGACGTAGGTGTTACGCTCCGAACCCAGTTAAAGAGGAACCGGCATGATTGAATCCCCCCTGCTCCAACATCTCAGTGGCTATATCGGCGGCCAGTGGACCCCTGCCGAGACCGGCAAGACCTTCGATATTCACAATCCATCGACGGGGGAGAAGCTGGCGTCTGTGCCGTCCCTCGGTGCTGACGAGGTCAATCAGGCCGTGGCTGCGGGCAAAGAGGCGTTGCAGTTAACCCGGCCCTACACGATGGAACAGCGTCGACACTGGCTTGAGGGGATCCGCGACGTGCTCATGGCTGAGAAAAAAGAAGTCGGCCGCATTCTCAGCCTGGAACATGGCAAGCCTTGGAAGGAAGCGCAGGCCGAAGTTGAATACGCCGCGGGGTTCTTCGACCACTGCGCCAAGAATCTGGACCAGCTGGAGCCCCATACCCTCGATGAACGTCCCAAGGACTGTACCTGGACCGTCTATCACCGCCCGATTGGCGTGGTAGGGCTGATCACGCCCTGGAACTTCCCCATCGGCATGATCGCCAAGAAACTCTCCGCGGCCCTGGCGGCGGGCTGCCCCTGCGTGATCAAGCCGGCCAGCGCCACGCCGCTGACTATGATTGCGCTGTTTTCGCTGATTCATGAGCGCCTGGATCTGCCCAAAGGCATGGTCAATCTGGTCATGGGTAGCGCCGGGGTCATCGGCGACACGCTCTGTGCGCATCCCGATGTGCCCATGCTGAGTTTTACTGGCTCGACCGAAATCGGCCAGAAGCTGATCGAGAAAACCATACCCCAGGTGAAGAAGCTGGGTCTGGAACTGGGCGGTAATGCGCCCTTTATCGTCTTCGCGGACGCCGATCTGGATGCCGCCGCCGATAACCTGATCGCCAACAAGTTCCGGGGTAGTGGACAAACCTGTGTCTGTGCCAACCGCATCCTGGTGCAAAAAGACGTCGCCGATGCTTTCGCCGAGAAAGTGGTCAGTCGCGTTGAGAAGCTGCGGGTAGGGGATGGCATGGATGAGAACGTCGATATCGGGCCGCTAATCAACGCGGACGGTTTCGACAAGGTGCGCAGCCACGTCAAAGACGCGCTTGAAAAAGGCGCACGCCAGTTGGCCGGTACCCATCCGGATGAGTTGGATTCCAGCCGTAACCTGTTCTATCCGCCCACCGTCGTCACCGATGTGCGGGACGATATGGAATGCTGGCAGAAGGAAACCTTCGGGCCGCTGGTGCCCATGGCGTTGTTTGAGACAGAGGACGACGCAGTCCGCGCCGGCAACAATACCGAATACGGCCTCGCCGCGTATGTGTTCACCGCTGATGATGCGCTGGCGCAGCGCGTGATAGGCGCCCTGCGCTTCGGTCATGTTGGCTGGAACACCGGCACGGGACCGGCACCCCAGGCGCCGTTTGGGGGCATGAAAGCGTCGGGTATTGGTCGCGAAGGCGGCGCGGAAGGGTTAATGGAATTTGTTGAAGCCCAGGCAGTCCCGAGAGGCGCCTGAGGAAAATGCCCGGGTACTGGTTCGTGAGTGAGCCAGAGCCCGGGCGACAACGAGTCGTTTAAATGCCCAGCCCGGTGAAAAACTGGCGGGTGTTCTCACCCAGTGATTCCAGGTCGTAGCCGCCCTCCTGCACCACCAGCGTTGGCAACCCCAGCCCGCCGACCTGTTCGGCAAGCCTTCTGAAGCCCGCAGAGGTCACTGCGACCTTGGCCTGGGGGTCATCCTTGTAGATGTCATAACCCAGGGTGAGGATAACCACATCTGGTTGGTACAACCGCAGGATGGTCAGCGCCTCAGTGAGTCGGTCGAAAAAGACCTCTTCGCTGGAGCCGTGGGCCATGGGCAGGTTGACGTTGTACCCCTTACCGTCGCCCGCACCGCGCTCATCCTCGAACCCGGCCACGACCGGGTAGAAATTGGTCGGATCGCCATGGATCGAAACATAGAGCACATCGCTGCGCTTGTAGAAAATTTCCTGGATACCCTGGCCGTGGTGCATGTCGGTATCGAGGATCGCAACCCGCCCGAAGTTCTCCCGCAGAGCCTCGGCGGCAATAGCCGCGTTGTTGAGGTAACAGAAACCACCCGCCGCGTCCCGACGGGCGTGATGCCCCGGTGGCCGACATACGGCATAGGCATTCATGTCGCCTTTCAGGATCCGGTCTGTCGCCGCCAACGCGCTCTGGGCGGACCAATAGGCCGCCTCCCAGGTATCTTTGCCCACGGGACAGCTGCCGTCGGCCAAGTAGTAGGCGGCTTCTGCCAACAAGCCGCGACGCGGGTTTGACGAGCGCACGTAAATGTTCGACATGACCTCGTCGCCCCAGTCTTCGGGCGCGGCTTTCCAGCGGCGATGGGCCGACTCCAGAAACGTCAGATAGCCGAGGTCGTGTACCTTTGAAATCGCGGCCATGCCGAAATCAGCAGGCTGCTCGACCGGGCAGTCGACCTGTTCGAGGCCTTTGAGAATGTGGCCCGTGCGTTCCGGGATCTCCTGGGGCGCGCGCATCTGTCCCCGGGACAGGTAGCTGCGGGGAATGTGCAGATCCTGGGAGGGATGGAAGAATGCTTTCATGGGCTAGACCTCGTTGACGGTGACAGCGGGGCGGCTGTGGTAATCGGTCGGTCAGAAGCTGAAGGCAGCCTGGCGCGGCGGCGCTCAATGCTCCAACTTGACTACGATTTCCCAACTTAACCAAAGAGGCGGCAAACTGAAAGGGGCGAACGAGGTAGACAAAAACTAAAAGAGGCCGGTGTGCGGCCGGCCTCAATATTGAAGGGCTGTACTCAACGTTAAGAGTTGACGTTTATCGGTCAAGCTTAACGCTGACGCAACGCTGCCTTCAGACTTTTTGTTTGCGCCGGGCGGGTCATCGCTTCCAACGTCAAAGTTTGACGGGGGGCGGCTACCTGTTCTTTAACCTGAACGTTGGCCACGGTGCGCTGACGACGAAACTGAAGATAAATATCACTCAAACGCATAAAAACCTCCGATAAAACACTGCACGAGCCATCCGATACTGGAGTTCGTGCCACGCCTGAGTAAGAAGATAAGACTCTGCTCTTTTGAGCTATAACCCAAAGCACGAGCCCGCCTGTGCAACCATCGCCACGGTTGGACAACCGTCAGCTGTGAAGACTTGACAAGAGTTTTTCCGGCCAAGTGAGGTAACTGTAGTCGAACCGACGGATCCCCGTAAAGGCCCGTGGTACGGGGAATTGTAGCGTTTTATTGCTAGCGGGCGGTCTGCTGCACTAGGTCAGTAACGCAAGTTTATTACCCGTTATTTCCCCAGCATTCTCAACCAGAGTCGCCGTCGATCTTAAGCGACTGAATTGAGCCTTTTATTTATGAGGGCGCTATCTATATTGTATCGCTTTCCTACCCGGTTTCGGCTGGGGAAACGAACGCCTGCTGTCTGTCTGTTAAGAAACGAGCGCTGCCGTCTAGGTATATTTCCTTACAGGTTCAGGAGGTTTGGAAAAGCTGTTGGCTGGATGAAACGGTGAATTGATTGCGGCCAACGTACGGGTCTGGATAATGGGGCTACTTCATAGGCTCATTCGACGATCAGGGGCTGGGTAAATAATGGCGCTTTCGCTTCAGGAACAACTACTGAAACAGGGCCTGGTGGACGACAAGAAAGCCAAGCAGATAAAACAGGAACAACGTCGGAAGACCAAGCAGGGCAAGCAGAAACCGGCTGAGCCCAACGAAGTGGCCGAACGGGCCCGGGCCGCCCGCGCCGAGCAGGCAGAAAAAGACCGCCAGGCCAACCGGGAGCGTCAGCAGGAGGCCGAACGCAAAGCGATAGCCGCGCAGATTCGTCAGCTGGTGGAAACCCATCGGCTGGAGCGACGCCAGGGCGAGATCGACTATCAGTTTGTCGATGCCAAGAAAATTAAAAAGATACTCGTGACCTCAGCCCAGCAGGACCAACTGGCCCGCGGCCGTATTGCCATTGCTCGCTTCGGAGAAAGCTATGAGCTGGTGCCGGCGAACATTGCCGATAAAATTCGGCAGCGGGACGAAGCGACGGTCGTACTGCTGAATTCGGCTTCCGAGGCGGATGAGGATGATCCTTATGCCGACTACCCGATCCCCGACGATCTCATGTGGTAGGCTCCGGCTAATGACAGACAGGGCAGAAAATACCGGCCCGGCTTTACTGTAAAACTATTGAGGAGAAGACCATGAAATCTCGCGCCGCCGTGGCCTGGGAAGCGGGTAAGCCGCTGCAGATTGAAGACATCGAGGTAGGTGGCCCCAAGCAGGGCGAAGTGCTGCTGCGTGTCGTAGCGACCGGCGTTTGTCACACCGACGCCTTTACCCTCTCAGGGGCAGACCCGGAGGGCAACTTCCCTGCGATTCTGGGCCACGAGGGCGGCGCTGTGGTTGAGGAAGTTGGCCCGGGTGTAACGACGCTCGCCGTGGGCGACCATGTAATCCCGCTCTATACCCCTGAATGTGGCCAGTGCAAGTTCTGCCTGTCCGGCAAGACCAACCTTTGCGGCGCCATTCGCAGCACCCAGGGCAAGGGCCTGATGCCTGATGGAACCTCGCGTTTTTCTGCTCGCGGCAAAACGCTGTTCCACTACATGGGCACCTCGACTTTTTCGGAGTACACCGTAGTGCCCGAAATAGCCTTGGCCAAGATCAACAAGGCAGCGCCCCTGGATAAGGTCTGCCTGCTGGGCTGCGGCGTCACCACAGGCATAGGCGCCGTTTTGAACACCGCCAAGGTAGAGCCTGGCTCCTCGGTGGCCATTTTCGGCCTCGGCGGGATCGGCCTGAGCGTTGTGCAGGGTGCGGTCATGGCCAAGGCCGAGCGCATCATCGTCATCGACATCAACGAAGACAAATTCGAGATGGCGCGTATGCTGGGCGCGACCGATTTTATCAACCCGCGCGAATATGACCGGCCCATCCAGGAAGTGATCGTTGACCTGACCGATGGCGGGGTGGACTATTCCTTTGAGTGCATCGGCAAGGTAGACCTGATGCGCTCCGCCCTGGAGTGTTGTCACAAGGGCTGGGGCGAATCCGTCATCATCGGCGTCGCCGGTGCGGGCGAGGAAATCAGCACCCGTCCGTTCCAGCTGGTGACCGGCCGAACCTGGCGGGGCAGCGCCTTTGGTGGCGTCAAGGGACGCACTGAGCTGCCGGGCTACGTCGAACGCTACATGGGTGGCGAGATCGAAATAGACGCCATGGTGACCCACCAGATGGGCCTGGAAGATATCAACAAAGCCTTCGACCTGATGCACGAAGGCAAGAGTATTCGGTCAGTCATTATTTACTGATCCTGGCACACGCAAAGCCGGCGATCCCTGGTCAGTGGACAGGGCCCTACCTGGTCGGTGGTCAGGGCACTGGAGGGCACCGTCGGCTAGCGGGCACGGTCGGCAAAGTGGACCGTCGGCGACAGTATGTCGTCGGCTAAAGGGAGGGCAGTCACGATGGAAATGATCGCAGAAAACCGCTGTTTTGGCGGCTACCAGCGCCGCTACCAGCATGATTCCAGAACCCTGGGCGTAACGATGACCTTTTCGGTCTACCTTCCGCCCCAGGCCGAAAAAGCGCCCGTGCCGGCGATGTACTGGCTGTCCGGCCTGACCTGCACAGATGAAAATTTTGTGCAAAAAGCCGGCGCCCAGAGGGTCGCTGCAGAGCTGGGGCTGGCAATCGTCTGTCCCGACACCAGTCCCCGCGGAACGGACCTGCCAGGCGAGCATGATAGCTACGATTTTGGCTCCGGCGCCGGTTTCTATGTCAACGCGACGCAGGAGCCCTGGGCGGCGCACTACCGTATGTATGATTACGTGACCGAGGAGCTGCCCGCCCTGGTGCGGGAGCACTTACCGGTCAGCGATCGCTGCAGTATCAGTGGCCACTCTATGGGCGGCCATGGCGCGCTCGTCTGTGCCCTGCGCAACCCCGGCCGCTACCAGGCGGTGTCAGCGTTCGCGCCTATCTGTAACCCAAGCGATGTGCCCTGGGGCCAGAAAGCGTTGGGCGGCTACCTGGGCGACGACAAGGCTGCATGGGCTGAATACGATGCCAGCCTGTTAGTGCTCCAGGCCGCCGAACGTTTGCCGATTCTCATCGACCAGGGCTCCCACGACAATTTCCTGGAAGAGCAACTGGCACCAGATGCGCTCGTGAAAGCCTGTCAGAGCGTCAACCATCCCGTCGAGCTGCGGATGCAGTCGGGTTACGACCACAGCTATTTCTTCATCGCGACTTTCATTGAAGACCATCTGCGCCACCATGCCGCCGCATTGGGATTGAGTCCGCGATAGATCAGCTTGGTCCAGTCCGTGCTCAGCGATAGCTTCAGACTAAGAGGGGAATCGGAAAAGCGGTGTTTGCGGCGCTGTCCTGGAGGTATAAGCTGTAGGTGTGGTTTGCACTTAATCTGCCAAGCGCAGTTACAGCTTCAGGAGAACGCCTAATGCAATCAGTCCAGGTTCGCGATGTCATGCAGCGCCAGGTTCCGACCGTCACGCCCAACATGCCGCTGACCGAGGTCGTCAATATCCTCCTGGCCAACAGCGTGTCGGGCTTGCCGGTGGTTGACCAGCAGCGTCAGGTTATCGGGTTCATATCCGAGCAGGACTGTATTCACGCCTTGCTGGTCAGCAGCTATCACTGTGAGGGCGACCCCGAAGTAGGCGACGTGATGTTTGCCGACCCCGTGGTCGTAAGCCCGGCGGATAACATGGTCGATCTCGCGCAGAATCTGGGGCGTGGCAAGCCCAAGGTCTATCCGGTCGCAGAGAACGGCAAGCTGGTGGGTATCATCACCCGCAGCCAGATATTGACCAAGCTTGCAAGGATGGGCTGCGGCTGGGGCGACCGCGCGTCTGCCTGAGACACTAACGCCTGAGACCCGAACGCCCGAGAAAATCATGTGGCGCAGCGGACAACTAGATGCCTCTCGCCTCCCACTTGCTTTTGAGGCGTGCCAGGCGCTCAGGCTTTTTGAGCACGGGGCACCCTTCGCATAAGTCGCCGTCGTGGCGACGGTAGTGCATGCAGCAGCTTTTGCGTTCCAGCACCAGCTGTTCGTCGGCGCCGCCTGCGCTTTCTTTACCGCTAGAACGAATGGTCAGCGTACTTTCGCCTTTAAGCCCGGCCGCGCGAAGCCATTGATCGGCGTAAGCCATTGTTCTGGCGTTCTCCCAATGTTCCGTCCCGGCGATCTGGGCCAGGGCGTTCAAAAGCATATCCGCGACCAATCTGAGCGCACTGAGCCGTTTTAGCGGCGTACGGGCGGCGAGTTGTACATACATCCGGTCGACGAAGTGACGCAGTTGATCCCCGCCCGTTTCGAT
Organism: Hydrocarboniclastica marina; assembly: GCF_004851605.1. Lineage (GTDB taxonomy): Bacteria > Pseudomonadota > Gammaproteobacteria > Pseudomonadales > Oleiphilaceae > Hydrocarboniclastica > Hydrocarboniclastica marina. The sequence goes on along the minus strand of NZ_CP031093.1, from coordinate 3,994,468 downwards.
GCGCACCTGCGGGTTATCCGGCTGGGTGAGGATAACCTTGCTGAGGTTGAATCCGGCCACGAGGCCACCCCTGAGCCGTTGCTGCAAGTCGTCCAGGTCTGGCAGGGCCCCTGCCAGATGGGCGCCTATCACTGTGAGATAAAGAGGCTGCCAGACCAGCATGATCCAGGACCGGACTGACCAATAGGGCTGCCCCGCTTCTGGGTGAGCCATCTCCCAATAGGTATACAACCGATCGATCAGCTGCCTATTGTCGGCGTTCACAGACAGGCTCTGCAGGGAATCAAGCGCTGCGATGTGTTCCAGCGACGGTCCTAGCCGCTGCGCGGTTACCAGCAGGTGGTCAAGCATCGGCGCTGACTCTGCTGACCCGAGGTTGTGGCAGCGATCTTTCGCAGTTGGTTCGGTCAGTGACTGCATGCGGCCCTCCGCATATCGCTGAAAGTGTGCCCGGGGGTGGGCGTTATCGAAGCGCCACAATAATATAAATGAGAATCAAAATCGATAACTCTGCGGATGAACGCCCGTTGCAGGAATGTCTGTGGCGTGGCGTTGGAAACTGCCGGAGCCTCTGACAGGGCTGTTGATGTGCATCAATGTCTTGAATGGCTATGGCGGGTAGTCTGGGGTAGCCCCCACAATGCAGGACTCGCCATGGACTTTGCCTATTCCGAGGATTCCCAGGCCTATCAGGCCTCGCTGCAGCAGTTCATGAAACGGCGCCTTTTGCCGCTTAATGGGGAATGGCTGCGACGGGCATCGGCGGGCGACTATCCCCTGGATCTCCTTGAACCACTTAAAGCCCAGGCGCGGGATGATGGTCTCTGGAACCTGTTTTTGCCTGACCTGCGCGAACAGGAGCCGGGCACGGCCATGACTAACCTCGACTATGCGCCTCTGGCTGAAATCATGGGGCGAGTACCCTGGGCAGCCGAAGTATTCAACTGTAGCGCACCCGACACCGGCAATATGGAGCTGCTGCACCGCTTCGGCAGCCCAGGCCAGTATGAGCAATGGCTTATGCCGCTCCTGAAGGGCGAAATACGGTCCTGCTTCGCCATGAGCGAGCCCGATACAGCTTCGTCCGACCCCACTAACCTCGCCGGCACGATCCGGCGTGACGGCGACAGCTACGTGATAGATGGCCGCAAGTGGTTCATTTCCGGCGCGAACCATCCCCATTGCGCCTTCGCCATCTTCTTTGGCCGGCATGAGAATGAGCCACAGGCAGACGCCCACCACCAGCACTCCATGGTCATCGTGCCCCTCGACAGCCCGGGCGTTGAGGTCGCGCGCAATATCCCAATCATGCAGCACCATTCCCTTGAGGGGCACTGCGAGCTGGTCTTCCGGGGTGTGCGGGTGCCGGCGGAGAACCTGATCGGCCAGCCCGGGGCCGGGTTCGCCATGGCCCAGGCCCGGTTGGGACCCGGTCGGGTCCATCACTGCATGCGTACCATTGGCCAGTGTGAGCTGGCACTGGAGATGATGCGCGAACGCGCGCTGGAGCGGCGCGCATTCGGCAAGTTCCTCAGTGAGATGGAGAACATTCAGGAGTGGATCGCCGAGTCGCGCCTGGATATCGACCAGGCGCGGTTACTGGTGCTGCGCGCTGCCTGGCTCATGGATACCCACGGCAATGCCGCCGCCCGGGTTGATGTAGCGGGCATAAAAGTCGTCGCCGCACGGCTGCAGACCCGTGTGATGGACCGCGCCATGCAAATCTTCGGCGCTATGGGACTGACCCCGGACACGCCCCTCGCTTATTTCTGGACCTGGGGCCGGGCCCTGCGTTTGATGGATGGCCCGGACGAAGTCCACCTGCGAACAGTCGCCCGTGCAGAGCTGAAAAAAGCCCGCGAGACCCGCGGCGCCACGGCGCCTTACTTCACGTTATGAGGTTTCAAGCTATGGGGTTGGCCTGACCCTTCGTAGGGTGGGCACTGCCCACCTTCCAGATTCAACGTTGCTTATTGACCCGAATACTCTATTGCCCCCGCCGATCACCAGCCCGCGGCTCCAGCTTGTTGCCGGGTGGGGCTATTAAGTCTCCCCGTCTTTCCCCGGCAGCAGGCTTCAGTAAACTGTCCTGTCAGCCAATAAATCTATACATCGGCCACAGGTACCCCCATGACCCAACTTGTCTGGTTCCGAAACGACCTGCGCGTCGCCGACAACGCGGCCCTGACGGCTGCATGCAAATCCGGCGACCCGGTAACAGCCTGCTTTGTGGTGACGCCCGGGCAATGGCAGAACCATGACTGGTCGCCGGCGCGTATCGGTTTCGTGCTGGACCACGTTAATGCACTGGCCGCGGAACTGGCCCGGCTCGGCATTCCCATGCATTTTCTTGACTGTGAGGACTTCCAGGACACCGTCACACGCCTGCTGGACCACTGTCGTGAGCACAAGGTTCGGCATGTGCACATCAACGAAGAATATGGGGTCAACGAGCGCCGCCGGGACAAGGCCATCGCCAACAAGCTGGCCGAAGCCGATATCCGCTTTCAGAAGTACCGGGACCAGACCATTGCACCCGTGGGTAGCATTCTCACCGGCCAGCAGAAGCCTTTTTCCGTTTTCACCCCGTTCAGCCGGCGCTGGCGCAACTGGGTTGATGAGACCCGCCCGACGCCCTGGCCGGTGCCTTCACCAGTCGCTGCCCCGGTAAAGCCGGCGCAGTACCACTCCTCGGTTGCTGGCAGTGAGGGTGCGCCGCCACCGTTGGTGGCCACGGGTGAGGATGCCGCACACCAGCAGTTGGAACGCTTTCTGGACGAGCAGGTAGGCGGCTACAAAGCCCAGCGGGACTTTCCGGCCTGCGCCGGCACCAGTCTCCTGTCACCCTATCTGGCCAATGGCGTATTGTCGGGCCAGCAATGCGTGACGGCCGCGCAACAGGCACAGGGAGCAGGGGGCGAACAGGAGGGGCTAGCCACCTGGATCAACGAGCTGGCCTGGCGCGATTTCTACATCCACATCCTTTACCACTTTCCCCGCGTCAGCATGAATAGGGCCTTCAAACCAGAAACCGAGGCACTGCAATGGAACCCGCCCGGGGAAGCCTTCGAGGCGTGGAAAGCGGGGGAGACTGGTATTCCCATGGTCGACGCCGCCATGCGCCAACTGAACCAGACCGGCTGGATGCACAACCGCCTGCGCATGGTCACGGCCCAGTTTCTGACCAAGAACCTCTTTATCAACTGGCAGGTGGGGGAACGCTACTTCTCATCGCGGCTGGTGGACGGCTTCCTCGCGTCCAACAATGGCGGCTGGCAATGGAGCGCCTCTACCGGCACCGACGCGGCGCCTTACTTTCGCGTATTCAACCCGGTGACTCAGGGCGAACGTTTCGACCCGAAGGGTGTGTTCATCCGCCAGTATCTGCCGGAGCTGACCGACCTCGACAACAAACGTATCCACCAGCCGTGGGTCGGCGGAACGCCCCCGAACGGCTACCCCAGCCCCATCGTTGATCTGAAAGAAAGCCGGAAGGAGGCTATAGCGCGGTTTCAGGCGCTGAAGGATTAGATAACAGGCCCCGTATTGGCTCTTCACTGATAAACGGGTCGAAGGTGGTCAGGGAATGCGATGCTCGGCTCTAACCAATAGGATATAAACCTTTGATAATATTCAGTCGCCCCATTCTCTTGCACCCGTAATAAAGTGTGAATTCGGTTTTACGCCCGTGAAAACGCCGCCTATATTTGATAGCAAGATACAGGCTATTCAGGAGTGGTCGTGCAAAAACCGGCAGTTTTGTTTGATGAGACCCATTGCGGGCAATGTGCCTGCGGTGAAGGGCTCGACTTTGCGTTTACTTTTGCTTTTCAGCCGATTATTGATGCGGACAAGCGCGAGGTTTATGCCTACGAAGCTTTGGTGCGCGGTAACGAAGGCGAAGGAGCCTGGAGCATCCTCTCGCGGGTAAACGAAAAGAACCGCTACTCGTTCGACCAGATTTGCCGGGTGAAGGCCGTTAAACTGGCAGCCAAGCTGGGCATGAAAGCCATGCTTAGCATCAACTTCCTGCCAAATGCTGTCTATCAGGCCGAATACTGCATCCGCACCACTTTGGCGGCGGCCCGGACCTACAACTTTGACACCAGCAAGATCATATTCGAGCTGATTGAAGGGGAAGACCTGTCGAAGCCTGACCATCTGGTCTCCATCATCAACACCTACCGGGAAATGGGCTTCAAGGTCGCGGTGGACGACTTCGGTGCCGGCTACTCCCGTTACAACCTGATGGTCGCCAGCCCGCCGGACCTGCTGAAGCTGGATATGGCGCTGGTGAGAGACATCGAATCAAATCCCAACAAACAGGCAGTGGTCGCCGGTATTATCACGATGATGGATAAGCTGGGCGGCCGCATTGTGGCGGAGGGCGTCGAAACGGAGGCGGAATACCGCTGGCTGCGCAGTCAGGGCATCGCTTTGTTCCAGGGATACCTGTTTGCAAAACCAGGGTTTGAATCCCTTCCGGAGCCTTACATTCCGAGCTGATCACTGTTCCTCAAGCAGCGTTTCTTCAAAATAAAGCGGGCATTAACTGATAGGCTGCCTGATCAATGCCTGCCAGGCATCCTGTCAGTCTCACCACTCTTCTTCCGCGTGACCGTTAACCAGTCAAGAACCACGCCCGACACGGCGTTAAGCCGCGCTACGCGATAGATGACCTGGAGCATCTGCGGCCGCCGCCGAACGCGGGGTTCTACCGCGCGCGGGACAAACCAGACGGTCACGGCCATTCGCAGAACCGCCGTCGTGATGAAAACGACGTACAAAGGACTAAGCATCAGTTCGCCAACGTCGACGAGCTGCAAAAGGCCTGGCGCGACAGATGCGATAAACCCGCCAGCGAGCGCACCGACAAACACGGCACCGGCGCTAAGGCAGGACTGCGTGGCCGCGTAGATGGCAAAGTCAGTCTTATGGGGCCGGATATCGTAAAGATAATTGGCTGTGCTGAGTGAGAAACCGCTCCAGGCTATACCGGACACAACCTGTACCCCAAGCAGATAGAGATAGTTCGGGGAGACCAGCCACAGCAGTGGCAGGACCGGGATCATCCAGCTGGTCGTCAGCATGACCAGACGGTTACCGAAACGGTCGCTGAAGCGGCCCCAGAACCTGAGGCATAAAAACTGCGTGGCGATGGAAGCAATAATGTTAAGGCTGTATTCGAGGTAGGTGAACTGCAGATCCCGCAACATATACACGGCAAAAAAGGGGGCTGAAATCGCCACCATGCCCTGCATGCCAGCGACAAAAATACTGTAGTGCCGGAAGGTCTGGTCATGCAGCGACTGGCGCAGCTGAGCAAAGCTGCGGCCCAGGTTCCCGGGAGCGCCTGCGTCCGGGGCCGGGTCGGGGTCATGCATGCGCCAGAGGTAATAGCCGGACATCGCGCGTCCACAGCCGGCAGCGATAAACAGAACCGCAAAACCGAGCCAGGTCGCGCCGATCCCGGTGCTGGCCGTCAGCAACGCACCGCCGCCGATGAATATAAGCAGTGAAGCAATCATCGTCAGGCGCGTCCGCGCCGCGAAGAACGCACCGCGCCGTCGTCCAGGGACAATGCTGCCCATCCAGGCACGCCATTGCGGCTGGATGGAATTGTGCAGGCTGAAGTACAGGACGGCGAGCCCGATCAGCCAGTAAATGGCATTCGGCGCCTGGGAAATGGCGAGCGAACCTATCCCGGCGACGACCAGTGCCTGAAGGCACGCGGCGACCACGATGAGGTGGCGGCGGCTTATGTAGCTGCAGATCCAGACTGACGCCAGTTGAAACAGCGCACCAAAGAGCTGGGGAACGGCCGTCAGCAAGCCCATCTGGGCCGATGTGGCGTTGAGGTACACCGCGAAGGCATTAAAGAAATTATCGCCCGTAGCCGTCATGGTCGCCGAAGCCACAGCTTCCTTCTGGGATAGCCGAAGCGTACGGCGAAGCCAATGCTTCCTTCGACGGGAAGGGGAACTCTCTTCTGGGCCAGGCAATGGTTTCATGTTTAAACGGGCAGTTTGCGGGTGTGGCTATCGTCAGTTATGAGGGAGCAATAGCTTCGGGGAATACAGCGCTTTAAATGATGATAGCTGAGAATCCTGCACAGACATGAATGACAAAGAATTTTTGTTCAGTATCTGAGCTAGCCAGGTAGCGGGCGCTCCTGCTCCCAGAGGGCGTGCCGGGTCGGGAATACGAACCTTTTACAGGTATACAGTGCCAACCGCCTCGCCAAGCCTTGGCTGCTTCCGTGGCTTTACATTGCAATGTGAATAGACGGCGGCCATCGTTGCGAAATGGAAACGCATGACAAAACAAAACGACCCCCGCGTTTTTTGAGTCGCTTCCCGAGCCTTATATCCCGGGTTTATCGACTGGACGCGTTGATGCTTTCTTTTGAGTCGGGCTCCCTACGGGGTTGAGAGAGCACAAGAAAAGAGCGATTTTACGCCTCACCGGAGCTCGCGGTCCCTAACCCTGAGTGACACCTTATTACCGAAGAAATAGTTGAGCTCGAGTGAAACGGCATCGTCATCCGGCGACCGGGAGTAGGCAAGTGAGACACTTCCTTTGTCCTGGAACCACCCGGGCTGGTGCGCGACGCTCACGCCGTACAGGTCGGCTGCATCCATTCCCGCGCCGGACACACTGAGTCTGGTATTCTCCGACAGGTAACCAGCTACGCCGAGGGACCACGCGTCAAAGTCAGCAACGTCTGCGGACCTCAGCGCCTGTCTCGACACCTTGAACGTTAGTTGGCCCATGTAGTACTCGGCAAAAGCCGAGTACGTGTTATGGTCCACGGAGTCGTCATCCACGGGTACGTCAAAGCGACTATGAGTGCGAAAATAGCCCAGGCCAACTTTTCCTAACTCAAACTTACGCGCGAAAAGGTCGGCGCCGACAGTAACTGTGTCTGAGTCCACAACTGAGTCTTCACCGAAGGTGTGCCCGATCTGGGCTGAAATGCCAGAAGCGAGAAAATCAGTTAGTCCATAATTGAACGTCCCGCCCGCCCTCAGGTTTGCCACGTCATCAGCAACGCGATAGCCCGCATTGGCTTCGAAACCTGAGTCGCGCACTCCGCCTACTTCACTACCGATAGCAAGTGATGGGAGCAAACAAAAAAACCAGACTGCCCTGCTCAATTCAAACTCCTTTTCAATCTCTCCGCAGCGGTTTGAGCTACGCAATTTAGGTAAAAAGACGCTCTAAAACGGTGCTTTATCAGAGCCCGAGCGTAGCTTACCGTCAGCATTAACTCAATTTAATAGTTCTGCGAAGGTGACGGCTGTCGCCAAGTACCCTGTTTAGTTTGGCTGACTCCAGAGTGTCAGTACCGTAAAGGTTCCGTTAGTGTTCAGGGCGCCCGGCAATGCTAAGTTATGGCTATGCCGCACCAGATCACCAACCGAAAGCGAAACTACGACCGAGCGGCCTCCATTGGCCGGTCCTTCCTCAGTGAGGGTCTGAATGCGCTGGCCTACGTCGCTGGGGGACTGATTTTTCTTATCGGCAGCGTTTTTTTCCTGCCGGCCTTTGAGCAGTATGCTGCTGCGGGGGCCTGGATGTTCATCGTTGGGTCCGTGCTCTACCTTGCAGTCACATGCTCTGACTTCGTCGAAAACATTCTCCATTTTCGCCATCACCCGCCCCGTAGCCGCAAAGCGTTCTTTGAGTTCGGCAGCTCCGCGCTCTATCTGATTGGCTCACTGATATTCGTCATCGGCAGTGTGCTCTTTCTACCCTCCCTCGAACTCAAAAGTTGGGGTGGTGGCTGCTTTCTGGTCGGTAGCACGATTTTTGTGATTGCCGCGTGCATCAACGTGACCCAGATCACCCAGGCCGGCTCACTGGCGACCCTGCAGATGCTCAACATCACGGCGATCTGTTTTGTGGTGGGCTCGGTGCTGTTCCTGGTGGCGTCGGTGCCCTACCTCTGGGGCGGCTCCGGTTCCATCAAGACTATTCTGTTGAGCTACATGGGTGCGCAATTTGTGGCAGGGAGCTTTCTGTTCTTTACAGGGGGCATCGTCAACGCTTACCGGGCGTACCGGGTGCACCAGAGCCACAGCAGTACAGGAGCGAGGAAATCGGGCGGTGAACGCTCATCAGCGACGGCCACCACGACGCGATAGCTCGCCGGTCAGACGTCGGTTAAACAGATGAGTGCGGGCGCTTAAAAGGCCAAGGATCACGGCAGCGACCTGGATTCAAGGCCGTTTCGCGGCGTTGGCATCCACCGCTGCGCCAGAGTAGCATGCCTGCTTTACCTCAACCGCGACTGCCATTTCGGCCAGCTCGCGGAAGCGTCTGAATGCAGAGCCCCGGCTTTGGAGCGCCGAAGCCGGGCGTCTGGGAAGCTGATCCATCATGATGATTCTTCAATTTTTCCGGCACCGCCAGCAGTCCTGCAGCAAGATCACCGAGCAATTGAATATCAATATGCGCTCCCGGTTGAGGCGGGCGCTCTTCTGGCTGCTCGGGCTGGCGGCATTGCACACGATAGCGATGATGGGCTTTGAGGGCCTGGGGCTGAGCGATGCAGTCTGGCTGACGCTCACGACCCTGACGACTGTTGGCTACGGCGATTTTTCCGCTGCCACCCCGCTGGGACGCGCCTCGACGATCATTCTGCTCTATGGCGTCGGTATTACGCTGCTGGCCCAACTAGCCAGCGATTACATCGACTACAGGCTAAAACGAAAAGAAGACATGGTAATGGGCCGCTGGAGGTGGCGAATGAAAAACCACGTGCTGATCATCAACAGCCCCAACAACAACCCCGGCATCTACTTTAAGCGGTTGGTCACCCAGCTGCGACAGACCAGCCTGTTTGCCGACACGCCGGTTCAGATTCTGACCGACGCTTTTCCGGATGGACTGCCGGAGAATCTCCGTCGGATGGCTGTGGTACACCACCATGGAGAATCATCTGACCCGGAGGCACTGAAGGCCGTTACGCCGAAGGACGCCAGGGCGATCATTATCCTGGCGCGGGACGAGTACAGCCGGGTATCGGACAGCATTACCCTCGACGTGCTCCTGCAGTTGAAGAGCCTGTGCCAGGACAGGTTGCCCTATACGGTTGCAGAATGCGTCGAGGAAGACTCCCACCAGCGTGTCGTGCAGTTCGGCGCCAACACCAGCCTTCGCCCCATCCGGGCTTACCCGGAAATGCTGGTGCGCTCGCTGGTAGCGCCAGGGGCCGAGAAAATTCTAGAGAACCTGTTCACCCATCACGACGACCACGCCATGCGCTACCCGGTGGAGCTCACTGATGCGGTCTGGTCCGAAACCGTATGCCAGCTCATGGCGGGCGGTATGGGCACGCTCATGGCCTACGTGACAGCCGATGACAACGTCATTACCCACCCGGCACCGGATCATCGCTTCGATGCCAAAGCCCTTATCCTGATGGTGCGCGAGGAGTTCGTACCCAGCACGCAGGATGTCGAGCAGTGTCTGAGTAACAGGTACGCCGGCGCCTCGTCGTAGCGACTGATTGCAGCACAGGCTCAGGACGACAAAAGTTTCCGTTTCCGAACAGCCAGGTGCGTTCCGGCAACAATTCTGACGCATGCTGGCGGCTAGAATGTCCGGGTTCAGATGTATCTGTTTATCCAGCGTCCGCCCGGAGACCTGATGCGTTTAATTCCGTTTCGAGCGTCCTGCACGGCTAGTGTCGCGGCACTGATGCTAGCAGGCTGCGCAGGCAATCAGCACCTTCCCCCTCCTAACGCCTCCGAGCGCACGTGCTTCGTGGCTGAGCCCACGCACGGGCAGCAGGTCGGCATTCGTTTCACCAACCAGTGCGAGGTCTGCATTGCCGTGGCGTTTGACCACGAGGAGGCAGGCTCTGCCACCCGTGACCGGGAAGGCTGCTACGTGCCTTCAGGAACCCGTGTGCTGTTTAAGGGCGACTCATCTTTCCGGGTTGTCGAATACCGGGATTGTTCAGAAACCCAGGCAGAGGGCGGCCTGGGGGGTATTCGCGCGTCTGCGTTAACGCAGAACTATAAAACAGGGCGCTGCAGGATTATCGGTGAATTCAGCGACTAGTGCTTGCTGACAGGACGCTCTGTGGGCTGGCTCACAGCCCGCAATGGACCGTGAGCCCGCGCGGACGGGCAGCTTACAGAAGCTCGAAGGAGAAAGTCTCCATCGCTTGCTGGCCGAATTCATCCTCGCTTACCACCACCACTTTGTGCAGGCCGGGTGCCAGGTTGTCAGGCAGGGGGTACTCCCAGATATGCGAAGAGGGCGCCGGCGTAGAGAACGCATCCGGGGTACCGGCAAACGCTGCATGCTGCCGTTCCATGAAAGGATCGGTGCGAAGGACGTTCTGCATTGGCACGAGCGGCTTATCATCAAGCGATAACTCGACGCGGTCCCGCTCGCCGCCATCGAAGAGATTCACCACCACTTTCGTGCCCGGCTGCAGCTCGCCCCGATTGATCGCGATGACGTTGCCGTCGGCGTCGCGGGTGCCGGCCAGCATGGGGTCCAGCACGATACGCGCCCGTTGCTGAAGGTTGCCTTTCTCGCCGGAAGGGATAAAGCGTGGCTGCACCTCTGTACCGTCAACGCGGAGCACGTAGTAGCCGTTAGGGTTGCCGTCCTGCATCGTCGCGGCGCGAACGTCACGCTCATCCCGTGGGCCACGCGTCCAGCCGTTGCCCCGCACTTCCGCCAGGGTATGTGCTATCCAGGGCGTACCATGCCAGCCATGGGTGTGGTTGATCTCCACTTTCCAGCTGTTGCTGGTGTCGTGGCCGGCGATCGCGTAGATCCTGTCGAAGGGCTTAAGGATCTCAATCAACTGATCCAGATTGACGGTGTTGATATTGTCGCCCATGTCATAGCGGTTGCCCTGTCCGTCAAGCGCGTGGGTAACAAGAGGAATGTGAGTGGCGATGAGAATCAGCTTGTCCCGGGAAACATAGCGCAGGTCGTTTTTTAACCACTCAAGCTGAGCCTCGGGGATGTAGCCCCGGTAGACCGTATTGTCATACCTTCCCTGGTCTTTGCCTTTGTACTGCACATTGTTCAGGGCGACTACGTGCACCTGGCCATAGTCGAAAGAATAGTAAGTCGGTCCGAAGTGTTTAGAGAAAGTCTGGTTCGCATACTGGTCGTTGGGCGATTCGAAATTGATGTCGTGGTTGCCCGGCACGTTCCACATGGGGATGCCGATTTGAGCAAACATCTGGTTGTGCCGCTCATAAAGGCTCAGGGTGTCATTCACGACATCGCCCGCCACAATGCCAAACAGGGCATTAAAGGGGTTGCCGATGAGTTCGTTGACGACGTCCTCGCGCACCATGTCCTGGTCTTCTTCGCTTCTTGCTTGCGGGTCAGCGAAGGCCATCGCATGGAAGCGGGTCTCGACTTTGGACGGCGTCAGCGCAAAGTCGATTGAATCAGGTAACGGACCGGTTGGCTGAATAACATCGTACTGCCAGTCCGCGACAGCCGGCGTGCCCTCGGGATAGTGCAGGTAATACATCTGCGGCAGGTTATTCTCATCAACCCGCACGTCAAACTTTGCCGGCTTCGAGATGAACAGAATAGACTCCGGAGCCAGTTCAATCTGATACTCGCCGCGACCGTTTGTCCGGACAACATCAATACCGTTTGAGACGCTCACCCCGCGAACGCCCCGTTCACCCCGGTCGCGCAGCCCGTTCCCGTTCCTGTCAACAAAAACGGTGCCTTTGGCCAACTGCTGTTCACCGCCCGCATGGGGTGGCGGCCTGTAGTGATCGTGTTTGTGCTTTTCATGGGCAAGAGTCTCGGCGCTCGCTGCCATGGCGGCAACAACGGCAATAACGGATAGCTGCTTTCTCATGAGGTGGTCCTTCTGGTGTCAGGCGGAGGGAAGGGGGCCTGTTCGTCGGGCGGCAGGCTTTCGCAAGACCAGAAGCTAAGCGGGCAACGTTAAGGGACTGTGACGTTCTTACACGGATTCATTGACGTTTTTATGAAGCCGGAATGCTGGCTGCGGCGCTTATGGAAGGGCGTGCCTGAAGGCTGTGTTCAGAGAAAGGTTTTACTGCTCCTCTCTCCCTCTTTCCCGTATTACTGATTCCCAGCAAGCAGGGCGAAGCAACTGAGTCTGTTAGTCAGATGCGACCAGATTGCTTCATTGTTAGCAAAGCAAAAAGTACACTGAGCTATCAGTTCTGAATTATCCATTTTGCGTTTGGGTTGACTGACCGTTATTCAGACTTTGGAGAGCACCATGTTGAATAATCGCGCGTCCCTGAATGCGATACTCGCTTTTTTCGTATTGATGACCGCTCCTGCGTTTGCCGATACGCTGCCATTCGACCTCCCCTCCCTGGGCGCAATCGTCGACAAGCAGCTTGCGCAGGGCCAGCATGTTGACCAGAAAGATGGGCTGCCGCACGAAAGCGAGCCGGGCTTCAGCTATTTGCCGCCGAACACCGCGCGCTATTTCAAAAAGATTCTCAAAGGAGACAAGCGTGCTGGCGGCAGTGCCAGCAGCAGAATCGGGCTGTTTCTGGCCTTTCACCGTGCCTATGCCTCGACCTGCCAGGCTGAGATGGGCGCAAACTGGTCCGAGTACACGTTCACCCGCGAAAGCGAAAGGCTGGCGCTGCGGGAAGCCGAAACCATCCGGCTTGCGCCCGAAGCGTTTAACGACTTCTATCTGGCCGCCGTATCGCTGGTCCCGCTCATTATCCTGGAATACGAACAGGACCCGATCAAAGATTTTGGCAGCCGCGACCCGAATGAGCCGGTGCCACAGATCTATGAGATCCATGTTCAACATAACGCCCGCAGCCAGGCCGAAGTGGTCAAGCTACTTAACCACGAAGGGTGTGGCTCAGAAATCGTGGAGAACATGCGCGCCGCCGTTTCTGAAAATCTGCCAGAGACGCAAGTCGAAGAAGGCGAATCGACCGTCACGATGCTCACGGAAGGGGCAGGAAGCTTCACGTTCACATTGGACAGCCCCTACGACCCGGGCGGCATGAGGTCCCAAGGGCTCATCAGCAGCTCGGACTCCGGCCTGTTCCCACTGGGCGGCGATTACGGGGGTAGAATGCTTTCCTACCTCGCGCTCGGCGATTTCGGTTCTGCGAGGGGTGAGCAAGCAAAGTCCCTTGATGAGGTGAGCCGCCAGATAAGGTCTATGGCCCCGCCGGGCTACAACCCGGTTGCTGAGTTCTATGAATGGGGTTTCAGGACCCAGAACAGCCTCAGCCCCTTCAATGCATTGATCACCTCCTACATCATCCGTCGTGTGCAACTGCTTGGGTCATGTGGCGACTCACTCGTGCCGCTGGCCAGAACCTATGTTGAGATCGAGACGACTCGCAACGGGTATGGCGTAGAGCTCAGATCACGAGAAGTGGGCAGATACACGGATAGGGCCGTGGTCCCCGCGGCGTTTGCGCCTATTGTGGAGAGAGGGGCAGACCTCACGCCCGGTCGCTATTCCCGCGCGCTCGTTGACGGCGCGCTTGAAAAGTTGTCGTGCGACTCGGAGATGCGGCAGCATCTTGAAGCAAACATGCTCGCCTTCAACAGTGGCGACGAGCCCGCCTGGATTAGCCCAGAAGCCCGAAAGACCTTTGGCGCTGTTGCTCAAGACGGCGGGGCCGGCGAGAGTGCCTACGTGTATACCGATGCTCAAGCGGCGATCGCACTCATTGAGAAAGCCGCGAACAACCAGGATCCCAGGCTCTCGCTGCAATATAAGCTGGCCGATGCTGAAAACAAGCAAGAAGAGGAGCTCAATCTTGTGCGCATCGATGGCATACCGGCTCTTGCATTCGACACCCGCTACATGTCGTCCAAGGCCGGCGACACCCTGAATGGCCGTACGGCTGGCCTGCTGATGACCTGTGCCGGGAACGGAAAACTCGAAATCAGCCAACTCCTGTGGAATTCGAACGCAAACGAACTGGACCAGAGCGCGAGATATAAGCTCACTTATAGCGCTTACGGTATAGACGCCAAGTGGCCGGTATCAGTGCAACTGGAAAGCGCCGAAATCGAAGCGCGTTCAAAATCGACATACGCCCGATTCCGCGGCCAGATGAACGTGGATGAGAATACGTTCGCCGGACTGCGCCTGACCTCGAGCTTTTCGAGCTTCATACCGATAGGGCAGGGCCGCGGACATCTCAGCTGGGGGGTTAGCGGTAGCAGGGTCAATAAAACGCTGGCGCCACTTATCGAGCAGTGCAGGTCGATTGGGAGCTGAGACCGGGAAGGATGCCGATTTTTACGGCGAGCTCACATGCGACCCAGAAAGGGCTCTCTGGAGATAGTCATCGGTTCCTAAGAGCATTCCGGTTTTTGAATGCGGGCACCAGCTGATGTTTCTAAAGGTGCCCTGTAAAGGGCCCACCGTCACGAGATGTTGGCGATTTTATAGGGCTCAAGAAGGTCCCTGAACCTCTTGGTAATGCTCGTCCGGAAATAGGTGCCTTTCTCCAGCCACTTCTTGTCAGATATGTCCTGCTCTACTTGGTCTAGAATTAGATCGTGCGGATAGAGGTATAGGTTGTCTAAGTCATAGAACCCTATATACAGGTTTTTCCCTCGATACTTTTTAGCAAACGATACGCAACCTTTTAACTGCACCTTTATATCAGAAACCCCATCAACGTGGACAGCTATGAAATCGGCGCCGTTCCAGTCGTTGCTGAGCCATATACAGTTATAACCGTAGTCAGCAAGGACGGCAGCGATCTTGTGGAAGTTATAAGTTTCCTGTGCTCTGGCATTTAGGTCCTTGTAGTTGATTCGTTCAAGTTTCATATGGACTGGCTCTTTTGAACATTAACTAACATGCATTTCACTTCGACGGCTCATCAACCGCCGATAACCCCTCAAACAGCGCCTTATGAAACCGGTCTGGCTCCTGGATGTGGGGCGAATGACCCAGATCCGGGAATTCAACCAGTGTGGCATTGGGGATTGCCTCTGCCGCCTGTTCGCCCAGCACCTCATACCGGCCGAGGGTCTTTTTGATATCGTCCGGGGCACGGCCTTTACCAATCGCTGTGTTGTCCTTTTCGCCGATGAGCAGCAGGGTGGGCACCTGAAGCCGGTCGAACTCATGGACCACGGGCTGGGTAAAGACCATGTCGGAGGTCAGGGCCTGGTTCCAGGCAACATGGACGCCATCCTCGCCGGCGTACATACCCGCAAGCATAGTGACCCAGCGATCAAAACGCGGCTCCCACTCGCCCACGTAGTAGGTCGACTGCTGGTACTTGCGAATGCCTTCCGCCGTCTTGTTGAGCTCTGACTCGTAGCCCTTGTCTATGGATTGATAGGGCACGCCCTTCGCTTTCCAGTCCTCCAGGCCGATTGGATTGAGTAGCACCAGCTGCTCGGTATGCTCGGGGTACATCAACGCGTAGCGAGCCGCCAGCATGCCCCCCATGGAGTGGCCCATGACGGTAACCTGATCCAGCTCGAGTTTTTCCAGCAGGGCATGGGTGTTGGCGGCAAGCTGGTGAAAGCTGAACTGATAGGCCTCGGGTTTGCTCGACTTGCAGAAACCGATCTGGTCCGGTGCGACTACGCGGTAGCCCGCGTCCGTGAGGCGTTCAATGGAATCTTCCCAAGTGGCCGCACAGAAGTTCTTGCCGTGGAGCAGCACCACCGTACGGCCATTCGGATCTTCAGCAGGCACGTCCAGATAGGCCATTTCCAGGTCCTGGCGCTGGGTAGTCAGCTCGAAGCGTTCGACTGGGTATGGGTACTCAAAGCCTTGGAGTTGGCCGCCGTATTTGCGGGTTTCTTCTGCCGCGGCAGCAGCTGGTACAGCCAGGCTGAGGAGAGTAAAGGTCATTGCCAACCTAAGGCTTTGGACGCGGATTTTCCTGGGTGTTCGGGAAGCGTTCTCGCAAGACGTGGACATCCTTTTCTCCTTCAGGTTGATGGCGAGTAGCCGGACCCAGGGACGGCGCGCTCCCTAGTTCTTATCTATCACAGAAACTTCAACCGAGGGTTTAGCGGTTGGTCTGGTTACCTTACGCCGAGTTTTCTTACGTGAACAATTAGCTGGATCTCGCTGTTCGTGCGTCAGAAAATTTTACAGAAGCTTTTGAGCGGAGATTTTCGGACCAAACCTTTCCTTTAAATTACCTGTGATTAATTTTTATGGCACGAAATGTGTTAATCGATACGCAACTGAAAAAAACGGATCTAAGAGGCAATTCGGTGAAGAAACTAGTCGCACTGTTCTTGGCGCTATCCTGCGGCGCTGCACAAGCGTCATTGATTGAGTATAACGATTACACGCTCGACACGGACACCGCTATTGTCACCGGAGGAGGGCTTGAGTGGTTGCAGTGGAGTGAGACAAAAGGGCTTTCGATTGCTGAAGTGATGGCGGCCACAAGTTCCTACGCGACCGATGGATGGCGTCTGGCTTACAAGTCTGAAATGGCCGCTCTGTTTAACGACTGGCAATTTACCGACACGCTCTGGGACGAGCAAGCAAGTTCCCGACAAAGGCTACACCTTACTTCGCCTTATGAAGCGAGGGTCAATACGCTTATTAGCTTCATCGGAGTCACTGATCCACGCACTCTACTTTCGGGCACCTATGAGGGGTCGAGTGCAATATTTCAGGGTCTGGTAGACGGCGTTTATGGCCAGGCTTTTGTTACGAATATGCCTACCAACCATAATGGGGTCGAGTACACTGGCACTGCTTTTTTGGGGAATGAACACGTTTTCAACATAGATTACAGCAGCTCGATCTACGGCTTTGCTCTTGTGAGAGACCTTCCCAGCGTTAGCGTTCCCGAGCCAGCTTCCCTTGGGCTATTAGTCGTGGGACTGGCTGGAATCGCATTCAAGCACCGCAAGAACTAAAACCGGACTTCTCGAACAGTCCCTACGAACCCGCCCTGAGTCTTAGCGCGGGTTTTTCATTCCTGACATAGCTCATTCTCTCAACCTCAATGAAACGAGCTTTAAGTGAATATTCTGCTAAAGCTCTAGACGTCCGAGCACTCACTCTTTGCGCTACCGAAGGCCATCACCGGTGTACCCATAGTCGATCAAGACCGACTAACCTGAAACGGATAGACTACAGGGCGCCGTTGAGCTGGGTGTCCTGATTACTTCTTCGGGTGGGTACGCCGCAGCAGGGTGAACCGCAGCTATTCGGCTACGGGTTACTTTGAACCTCCTGCAATTCGCGCTGAACTTTAGCCTGTATCTTTTGCAGAGTAGGTTTCATACGCTGCTGCATTAGCGCCATTGACCGTTGCATTACCTGTGGCACCTTTGCGACAAACATCTGGCCCGTAGGGCTTTCGTAAAACGCGATCAGGTTGTCGATTTCTTCCTGGGAGAAAGACTCCGCGTAAACCTGGACGAAGAGACTGCTCATTTTTTCCCAGCTTATCTCCGCCCTCAGTTCCTCCATCATGGTCTCGATCAGCGAAGCAACCTTTTTCTCCTCGCTTGGTGACAGCCGGTACTGCTGCGCTGCGTCCTTAATGGAGGCTGCCAGGTACTTCTCAAGTTCTACGTGCATCGTTTCAACTTGAGCCTTTGATCCGGTGACATTCAACAGCTTGATAACGGACTCTGTAGTTGGCGGTGCTGCAAGAGCGGAGGTCGAAAGCAGCAGGGTAATGAGCAACGACAATATTCTTTTCACAGACGGAATCCTCAAAGTAATTTATTCAGCCGCCCACCGAAAACCGGGGGATGTTGAAAGCTCTTTCCCAGGTAGGGTTTACGCCGATTTGAAGGCCGAAGCCCAAGCGTTTCCGGCATTAAACTGCGGGGCATCAGCTCTGTTCGCAAGGGCCTGCCTTAACGGCCCTTGCGCGCTCCTTCCCCGCCCCACGAAGTGGCGTAGTGTATAGGTATCTTTCTGGGGCATTCCCCTCGGTGGATCACGAACCCGAAAACACTCGCTGATACGCCCGCGGATAGGAATGCGTCGTCAGCGTAACGCTGAACAGAGCGGGCTATGGAGTGGACGTTAGAACACGGAACACGATGCAGGCAGCGCTAGATCGGGGACCTACGAGCGCTCTAAACGAGGATCAAACCGTACGGTGGTTTCCGTGGCGTTCTCGATTACCGAGGCAGCATCGGCGTGCATGGGGTTCAGGAGCAAGTTGTATTCCTGGTGAACGACGCTGGACCGCACCCTAAGCCCCAACGCGGTGTGCCTGTTCATAAATTCGGTTCCGATATCCCGGGTAGAGGAGGTCGCTGGCTCCTTGGCCCAATTGTCGGGGTAGTCTTCGTCGTGAAGCAGCTGAATTTTGTCTTCACTAATGTCCACTTCAAAAAGCACATAATCCGCGAGACCATCCTCCTCTCTCAGGTGAACCAGAATCTCCAACTGCGCTAACGACACGCTCTCAGTCAGATAAACCGCCCGGTGATGGCGATGGTTCCACCGGCCTGGGTAAAGGCTCGCACCCTGGCCGGTAAACGCGCTTTCCCGGTGCTTCCTCTTGGTTATACGGTAAAATTTCATCAGAGCACGCCATGTTCCAGCCGCCCTATGAGGTCGCGAACCATGCGGGAGCCCGTCTCGGTATCCAGCAGAGCCAAAGGCGTGTGGTTGGCCAAGCCCCTAACAGGCGTCCGAAGCCAACGCCGGGCTTTCTCCTCGTCTCCCTCGAACAGGGCTACCGCATCCTCCAGTACACTGAACAGAGAGGCAACCCGGTCGGTATCCTTGGGCTCAAGGCGCCCTTGGCGCCGGCGCCGTTCGAGCGTGCGACCAGATATACCTACGACGTGAGCAACTTCGGAATCGTTTATATCCAGCGCTTTCTTTAACGCCTCCAGCGCTGCGAAATCTTCGCCCCGGCGAATTGTCCGAACGCCTTCGATACCCTCGAACTTTACCGCGGAAACGTTACCGTCGCGGTACCGCAGGGCCTTGGTAGACCTGCTGGCTCGCGTCGTCGGTATAAAACGCCCGGCTTGGCTATCTTGCTCATGACCCGTTTTGATCTGAGCTTTATCTCCGTCTGGATTGATGGGTAATGCCATGAATAAACCCCCGACATGTGGCGCCAAATTACCCGCCTTTTGGCTAGTATACACCCGGGTTCCGGTTTTATATCAAGTAAAGAGAGGACGCGGCCGGGTGGGTTTCCGTACGGAACCTTTGCATCCGTGAAATCGGGCGTTGTGGACAATAATTAGCCGTGAATGCAATGCCGGTGGCCTTGTTTCCCGAATACCCCTGGAACTGGGTAAGAGTCATGTTGTGATGGTTGTGTAGCCGTCCGACTTGCGGGCGAAAGCCTTTGCCGGTCGAGTTGTAAATTAAAACCGTCAGTAAAATGCACACATCCGGCGACTCATCAACAGGCGTTTGCTTTCAAGGGATTGATATAGATTTACCTTCAACAGTTGGCTCAGGCATTGCTGCCGTATTCCTGCTCCCGTCGAGATAAGGAAAATCCCATGCGGCACTCTGGATTATCTACTTCGCTCCTTTGCCTGGCTCTGTTTCTGGCCGCTGGTGCGGCGCAAGCCTTTCCTATTTCCGATGTGCTTTTCAGCCGCGATACAGGCACCGGCCCACGCCTGGAAAGCGTGGGATTCGACGGCACCTCATTTAGCGGCTCCGCGACGGTGCTGGCGGAGCTGAATCCGGAATGGATGTCCATGTCCTACGATGCCGCGGCGGGTTTTATGTACTTCACGCGCGTCTCGGGCGCTACGCCCACGCTTCAGCGGGTCGGGTTCGACGGCACGGATTTCATCGGCAGCGCGACCGTACTGACTGAGCTGAACCCCGAATGGATGTCCATGTCCTATGATCCCATGGCCAATTTCATGTACTTCACACGCGCCTCGGGCACGGTCACCACGCTCCAAAAAGTGGGTTTCGATGGCACGGACTTCATCGGCAGCGCAACCGTGCTTGCAGACCTGACGCCGGAATGGATGTCCATGTCCTACGATGCCGCAGCAGATTTCATGTACTTCACCCGTGCCTCGGGCACGACCCCGACCCTTCAGCGGGTGGGGTTTGACGGCACTAACTTCATCGGCAGCGCGACCGTGCTCGCCGAGCTGAATCCCGGATGGACCGCGATGTCGCTTGTCTACGGGCAAGCGCCGGTCGCCGTGACAGAACCGGGCACTATCCCACTCTTCGCCCTTGGTCTGTTTCTGTTGAGGTTGGCTAGGAGAAGGCAGGGCAGTCGCTGACAACGACGCTGGACCACTCTGGGTCTCATAGACATCACGGGCGAGGCGTGAACTGCCAGGCACTCGGGGAAGCCCACGGGAGTTTTCCCGATTGGGACCAAGAAAGCTATTGAGGTGGCTGCGCAGTAAACGCCTCTAAGGTCAACTGCGGAAAGTTCGGTCTACTACTCAACCCATCGCAATCTGATCTCTTATAATATGCCGCATAGTCAGGTATGACCTTAGGAGACCGACATGGAATGCCCATCAATCCAGGGATTAAAGCTAGAGAAAGGGGATGTGGAGGCGATCGATAACATCCAGAAGATCAATCGAAACATGGCAATGATTTCAACGTTGATCCCAGCGGGCGTAATGCATTCGCTCTTCACGAAAAGCAATACTGTAGGATCAGCAATAAACATAGCTTCTTTTGAGTGGCGGAATTTTTCACTCGCCATGTCCCGGATCCCTAGCATTAGAAGAGCACAGGTTGAAAGCGTAGCCAAAATGCGTGCACTGGACGCCAACCTGAACCACAAGCAAAGAACTTTCTGGAAGGCGATTACAAAAGGCTGCGAGGTAGCCCAGTGATCGCATTCAGAATAATTCTCTTCGCTTTATGCTCAGCCGTCGGACCTGTTCAAGCTGATCAGGGGGCAGAGCTTCATAATTATCTAATTGATGCGATTGCTCAGTATGGAGGCGCTGTCGAACGATGCAGCGAGGTTAGAGGAGAGGCTAAGACGCCACCTTCGGAAGCCCTCGACATTATGAGGGACCAGCCAGCAGAGCAGATCCGGCACTACCTGTTGGGTAGAGAGTATCAGCTACTTGATGAGTGTGCAGAAAGTGAGCTGCTGAATCTCCTTGTGACCATCGGTTCTCTCAGTGCCGCGGATGGCTTGTCACTTGAAACACAGCAGTCCTTGCAAAGCATGGAAGAAACTCTTTTTAACGGCACTCGGCTGGAAATGGCAATGCGCTATAGAAAGGTTCCGAAGCAGCTGAGAGACGAGTTGAACGGCCTGCCATATTTTCAGAAGCCCTTCGATACCTTCGTAGTAATGGACGCCTTGGGATGGTAGAGCTGGGTTTGGTCTATGTCGCCGTAGACTAACGATCCCGATTCCGTGTAACCACCGTTGAGTTGCGGCCGAATTGAGTGGTCATGCAAAAGCACGGTAGGCACTGAATCCGGCAATTAGGCAGAGGGTGGTTACAGCTATCGCCGCCATCTCTATTGTTTTCTTTGAAGAGCCTCTTCTTTTCAAGAACAAAGCAACGAGGATATAACCGATAAAAAACGAGAGAACGGCTATTCCCATACTCCAGTAAACCTGGTCCTGCAGTGCTGAGAATGCCTCTTCCGCCATCTGGAAATCTCCAAAAAGCTTTTCGAAGTCCAGTTTCAGTTTGCACTGAACCCGTGAACGCTATGCAACCTATCGTGGTTTTTCGGGTTCTTAGGATGACCAGGAGCCCCCGAGATTGTTCTCAGTGATGCCCACCCGGCCCATGCGCGTGGCCGTGTGCTATCTCTTCCGGCTCGGCGGCGCGCACTTCGATGATCTCGACGTCGAAGGTCAGGGTTTTGCCGGCCATGGGGTGGTTAGTGTCGACATCGGCAAACTTGTGCCCGACTTTGGCGACGACCACATGGCGCGCGCCCTGTTCGGTTTGCACCTGGGCAATCATGCCCGGCTTCCAACGCTTGGCGCCGAGGAGATGCTTGACCGGTACCCGTTGAACGGCATCGGGCTTGCGCGGGCCATAGGCTTTGTCCGGGGTGACGGTAACGCTGAAGCTTTCGCCGGTTTCGCGACCTTCCAGGGCTTCTTCAAGGCCCCGGATAACGCCGCCGTGGCCATGCAGGTAAGCGTTCGGTTTTCCGTCGCGCGAGCTTTCGATGGTGTTGCCCTGGTCATCGCTGACGCTGTAGTGGAACAAGACCACCTGATTCTTTTCGATTGGCATAGGGTTCTCCGCGCCGGTTCGGGGGTGCGGCCATTATAGCTGGTGGCAGGATTGACTCCAGCGGTACGATCACCAATGGGACACCATGGAGCCGGGTAGTGCTGTCTTTCTTGAGGTGAGTGTACTGCTAATGTTCTGGCAAATTCCGGGATTGTCTTCTGCTAGGGATGCTTTTTGACCGTGGGTAGGCCTCAGTCAATGGCTATCGTGTCCCATCATGGAGGAACGTCATGAGTTACCCGCAATACTACGAGGATATGTATCGGCTGTATCAGTCAGAAGTCTATGGTGCCGCTACCTTCGCCGCGGCCGCCCGTTTCAGCCGGGATGTCGACAAAAAGGCGAAGTGGACGCAACTGATGCTGTTGGAAGAGCAGACGAAGCTGCGGGTGTTGAAATACATGGCTGACAAAGGGCTGAGTGTCAGGCACCCCTATGGTTGGGTCCTGCGGGGTGAGCTGGAAGGTCTGGCCATGTCGCTGGCGCCCTGGCGGTGGGTCATGCAGCAAATGCTCAAGGCGACGGCGCAGTACTATCGGATTTTTACCCGTATGCTCGAACACGCGGCGCCCGAGGATCAGGCGTTCTTCGACTACATCGTGCTTCATGAGGAAGCGATTCAGGCCTTCGCCCGGCGCGAGCTCGCCGGGGCAGGGGATTCGCTGGCGGCGACGCGAGCTTTACTGTCTTAATACCGTGCGGCCACGCTCCAAAAACGTCCCATTGTCGGAGTGGTCGTCAGCATGGGGCGCAGTGTTGGGCTGCTGGTCGTCTCCGAGGGGGTCGAGGTTGAAGTGAGTGTCCTATCGAGCGCCTGAAAATAAATCTGTCCCGGTTTCCCATATTAACCTCGCCCCAATAGCGGCCTGCGGGGAGGCGCCCATACACGTGGTCTTCCTCAAAATTTGGGCGTTCGCTCTTCGATTAATTGACCCCTTTCGCTTGAGTTCACTGTCCCCGGGCCATGCGCGATGACCTAAACAATGCCGATGCGCCAGTATCGTCTGCCTCGTCATCTGCCGTCGAATTAATGGTATAGGCCCTCGCATTTCTACTCGCCCAGCACGCCATTCAGCCAAAATGTTCGGCCAAAGTTTGGCATTACCAAATTGCGAACTGGCCCACTAAAACAACTGAATAGGCACAACACTGTTTGTTTTCTGAACGCACCTCGTGCCATGATAAAAGTTCATGGAACGAACGTTCCATGCCGCATATCCACTCCACGGAACGGGTAACAGCAGGCAAAACACGGCGATGAATCAAAGAACAATAATCAATCGAAAAGCCTTGCTCGACGCTTCCGAGGCCTTGTTTTCGCTTCACGGTTACTACTCAGTCTCGGTGCGTCAGATCACCCGGCAAGCAGGCGTGCGTATGGCGGAAGTCACTGATCTGTTCGGTGGCAAAGAGAATCTGTTTTACGAAGTTATTCAGCGTCGCGCTGCTGTCATCAATGCGATGAGGTGCGAAGGGTTGGAACAGGTTGACGAAAACCTACCACCAGACGAGCAGTTCCGAGCTGTGATCGGGGCGTTCTTTGATCCGTTGCTCATCAAAAGCTCAGAGAGCGAAGGGTGGCGGAATTATCTGAAACTTGTCCCGCAAATGATGCGACAGAAAACGCCCGTCCTGTCGATGGTCGCCTCATTTTATAACCCTATATCGCAGCTGTTTTTAGCCCGTATCAAGCAAATTTACCCAGACGTATCACCGGCGCAGTTATCGCATCATTGGCACTTTTGCCTGGCGACCTATTTCAGCGTCTTTTCTGATGACTTTCGGGTCGACGCCTTGTACCCGAATTACGATGCCAACGAAGAGCTGAATACCGATTTCGCCGAAGCCTACAGTCAGGCAACGGCTTTTGTATTTTCAGGTATCAGGTCCATTTTGGTTCAGGATAAGTAAATGCAGTGCCAGGAAGTGGTTATAAATAATAATGAACAGGAGAATAACAATGAAGATTTCGGGCTTTAGAATCATGAATAAGCAAGCGCTACGAATAGTCGTAACCGCAGTATTTGCTTCCCTGTTATTGGGTTGTAAGGTCGAGGGGGTCGTAACTGTCGATGGCGTGCCCCAGTCGGGCGTTGCAGTCACGGTGAGCAATTACGAAGATTCACTCACGACAACAACAAACAGTAAAGGTGAGTACGCCTTTGGGTTAACGGCAGGCAGCTACTACGTCGAAATAGACGCGCCGCCCGGGTTCACCGGACAATCAGGCCGCCGCATATTCAAATCCACTGATAACAGCACTGTATCCGGTGTTGATTTTACCTTGGATACATCCACCGCAGTACAGACCGCTCAAGGTACCTTTTATGGGTATCATGAGGATAATGGCGTAGTCACTTATCAGGGAATCCGTGCGGCGCAAGCCCCCGTAGGCGAACGGCGGTGGAAAGAACCTTTGCCGGTTGCTGACTCCACGGACGGTATCATTGCGGTTGCGCCGGGGGATATGTGTATCCAGCTGGGCGACAAATTGAACGGAGCGCCGACGTCGCTTTACGGTGAAATGATCGGTAGCGAAGATTGCTTGTACCTCAATATCTGGAAGCCTGCCAACGCCACCTCTGCCGATAACCTGCCGGTGATGTTATGGATTTATGGCGGCGGCAACTCGCTCGGGGAAAGCAGTACCTATACAGGCAAATACCTGGCTGAAACCTATGGCGTCGTGGTCGTGAATTTCAACTACCGCATGGGGCCACTGGGTTGGTTCTCTTTGCCCCAAATGCACGACGCTGGCACCACAGCTGAAACCCGCTCAGGCAATTACGGCACACTGGATCAAGTGAATGCCTTGAAATGGGTGAATCGTCATATCGCCAACTTCGGCGGGAACCCGGATAACGTCATGGTATTCGGTGAGTCCGCCGGTGCGTCGGCGACGCTGGCAATGCTGGCATCACCACTTACTGAGGGACTCTTCCACAAAGCGGCGATCCAGAGCGCCGCCCTCGGCTGGATTACCGATCATAGTATTTGGCAAACCCGTGCCGTGGCGGAGAACCTTGCCGACGACGTAGAACCTGGGTATCCCTCAAGTTCGTCAGAGATACTGGTTTCCGCACTGCAGCGTGACGGCCTGGCCGCCAATCGCGCAGACGCTGTTTATCTGCAAGAGACGATGCCCCAAACGGTGCTCGCTGACTATCTCAAAGGCATGTCTCCACAATCGCTGTACTCGCTCTATGAGACGAAATTGGGCGCGTTTATCGATATGCCAACCATCGTGCAGGACGGCACCGTGATTCCAATGTCAGATGTGAAAACGACATTCAGCTCGGGCCAATACCATAAAATGCCGGTGATTCTTGGTACGAACCGAGACGAGTACAAACTCTTCCTGTTATCACGTGAAGACTACACCACCGAAGTTGCGGATACGATTCCCTTGATTCAGAACTCAAGTGACTATCAGCTTGCTGGCAAGTATTACTCGGAAGCATGGGGCATCACCAGCATGTACGAACTTGCGGACGCCCTTGCGCAGAACCAGGATGATGTATATGTCTATCGTTATGATTGGGACGAAGAACCCAACCTCGTCGTGCTTGATATGGCAAAAGTCCTCGGAGCAGCACACGGACTGGAAATCGGCTCCACCATGAATAATCCAGACCTCGCTGTTGTGCCCAGCTTGAGCTTCGCGTTGTTCACGTCCAAGAACAAACCTGGGCGTACCTATCTGGCGGAAACCATGTCTTCCTATTGGGCGAACCTGGCGATCACCGGCTCACCTGCGCAAGGTGTTGGTTCAGATTTACCGCTCTGGACGAATTGGACAACCGATACAGCAGCAGAGCGTCTCATGGTCTTTGATACCCAAGAAGACCAAGGCACTCGCATGATCGCAAACAACAACACTATGGAAAGCCTGAAAGCTCGCGTACAGGCTGAATCTGGATTCCATTCGGAAAGTCGTTACTGCAATCTGTACACAGAGATATTCGGGGCGGACGCCTTTACCGCGTCCTCGTGCGAATAACCCTGCAGTGGGATGATTGAACGCGCTGCTGGGGTAACTAAAGGCAGTTCCAAGGGGGGCTGCCGTCCATATCTGAAAAGCTGAAGGACGTGGCCGGGTCCTGCGGGGTGAGCTTGAAAGTCTGGCCATGACGCTTGCGCCCTGGCGGTGGGTCATGGAGTAATTGCTCAAGGCGACGGCGCAGTACTATCGGATTTTTACCCGTATGCTCGAACACCCGGCGCCCGAGATTGAAGAACCGAGATTGAAGTGAGTGATGAGATGGACACCCCTGCAAGCTCGTCTCTCCCCCGAGGCCGTCTGCATCAAGCTAGTTTAATGTTGAGGTGGGTGTCCACGTTGGCCCCTGGGACCCGCCCATAGCTGCCCAGTTTTGGTTGGCTAGTCCTCGATTCTGAAGTTTTTGACTGGCTTGGGGAGCTGCCCTATAAAATCGACAGGCTCAGGATTCCGGTGCTCGATATTCGCCAGATGAAGCTCTAGCGCGTTGTAATGTTCAATTTTAGCTTCGTATTCGATGAAGTGGCTTCGCCTTTTTCCCGGATCGCCCTGGAAGGCAGAAATCTCTATCAACAGGGTCATCATTCTTTCTCTAAGCTCCACGGAGGTTTTCACCGACTGAATCTGCAGTTTTGTTTGTTCTATTTGAGAGCTCTTCCAGCTCCATATTGCCCCAGAGCCGATGAGTGAGCCAAATATTAACGTCGTAACAGGCAGCCAAAAACGCATAACTTTTGTCATAAATTGACCTAACTTAATTTTCTGTTTTTAAGGAGTATTTAAAAAAATCTCTTTAAAAGCCAGGGGCCGAGCTTTGGGAAGCAGCTGCAGTGACAACGAAGTTAAATTTCCCAATGGGTTTACTTGTTGAATACTATAAGGAGCTCTTGTCTCAGAGACTCGTAGAGAGATGCTATCTGGTCTTCATAAATGGTTTGCATTAGAGCAGTTCTCTCGTCGTCTTGGTTTTCGAATGCTGATATCTCTATACGCCGACGCTCCTTCACGATTACGCGGTCGACGTAGCGCTGCGCTTTCAGTATTAAAACATCGAGTACTATCTCCAGATCATAGGTGGGGCCCGCACTTTGGCGGATGTTGATGAAAAAATCGTTCGACAACGTCGGTACGATCAACCAATCATACTCCCCTCCCTGATCGACGCTCCTGACATGCTGAACTTTCGTAAATGAATTTAAATACTGCGGTAGAGTCCTACCGATGTCGCGACCTAGAGCAAACTCAAAATCGTATTTTAGAGCGCTCTGCTGCTGGATAGCTCGCGCTACAACCGACGATAGTGCTTCGTCCACGACCAGGCCCACCTTCGGCATATCGGCAGCCGATTCACCCGCCGAGACAACGTATGAGTTGGGCAAAGCGACTCTACTTACTTTGTTTACGCTGCATCCAGTCACGACTAGAAGTAGGGCTAATAGGAATGTCGTTTTTGCTAATCTCAAAAAGTTTCCTTAGTTTCACGGTTCTCTGGCCATGTACCTACCGGTACTTTTGAAGACGCTTTCTAGATCTTCAATGAGCTGCTCGTCCTGCTAGTGCCTGCTTACACCAATTGTCTGCCAAGGCGCAGATGAGCCGGTGACAGCTTAACCTCATCAAAGGTAGGCCGATTCCCTTTAACCTGGTACCGAGCACTATTAAAGATGTAGTCATGCCCCCTCTGTACCACCGTAGTACCTCGTGTTGCAAGAGAGCAGGACCCTGTGGATGAGCCGCCGAGACGCGCTGCGTCGTACCCGGAGAAGACTGTGTTAATTAGCGGGGCAATGCCGAAAGCGCGCTCCCAAGCGAGCTCTGTACTTGTTAATTGCCCCCGCAGATTTTCCATGACAGGAAAGACTCCCCGAAGCGGATGCGATCCTCTAAGGTACAGTACACGGCGTAGTATCCGCTAAATTTGAATTGCTGAAGGAGGCATCCATACCGTCACCCATTCGATCTCGTCGACGTGAGGTTGTCCGCATCGAGATAGCCGGACGTTGAGGGGGCGCTGTTCAATGCGCTAAAAAATCTGTCTCGGTTTGGGTTTCCCTATCATTGAGAAATTAGTATGCTAATTTTCGACGCCAGGGGCGTAAGGTCGACATCACTCGTGGCTACCTGAAGCATAACGTGTTGTGGCTTTCGGTGTGACCGGGCAGCGGGCGCAATACCAATATAACTTTCCAAGTCTTTAGGAAATGTATCGATCCCTCCGGTGAATGGATTGGATGCTTTTTGAATCGTCGCGTCTACCGGAGCGTGCCTTCCATCATCCGAGTCGTAGAGGACATAGTGCCTAATCCCAAATGCATGGAAGAGACGCATGAATCTGTGGATGTTGTACTTCCCTATGGTATCCAAGATAAAAACATCTTTGCAGATCGGTAGCAGCCCTTGGTCGAACATGTAAGAAAGGAGCGCGCTTTCGGTCGGCCCTTCTACCAAGAGCACCTTCTCAGAAAAAAAAGCTGCGCTTCGTTTCTGGTCCAGCCACAAGGCATATTTAACAGCTTCCATATCGATCAGTAGATCATCGGCATCAATCTGCATGCCAGAGGCAGCCCATGACTGAGCATCATGTTGGTTAACTGCAAGAACCGCATCCAGTTCTTGGTTGGATATCTGATAACTCTTTGTGCGACAGGATTCGCGCTGCAACCGGCAAATTGCAGTAATGTCCCGAATACTATGGGTAGCAAACTGGGGATTGTGGGTAGAAAGAAGGACCTGAGACACTGAGCTTTCAGCTAGCGCTCGCAAATCAGAA
Organism: Hydrocarboniclastica marina; assembly: GCF_004851605.1. Taxonomy (GTDB): domain Bacteria; phylum Pseudomonadota; class Gammaproteobacteria; order Pseudomonadales; family Oleiphilaceae; genus Hydrocarboniclastica; species Hydrocarboniclastica marina. The sequence continues at coordinate 3,965,531 of NZ_CP031093.1, read as the reverse complement.
TTCAAAGAGCTTACTTGAGTTGGGTGCAGAAATGCCTCAGGTTCCTCAAACAGTATCCATGTCAGTTCAGGGGCGAACTCTTTCTTCTTCGGTAACTTAATTTTAGCGCTGTATTTTGCGGCCACCCGAATAAGAGTATAGATAACGCTCCGCTGAAATCCTTGCCCATATGCCGAGATTGGCTGTGTTCTATCCAGCGACTCATCAAGGATCTCATGATTAACGAGGCCTTTAATAATGTCGTCTATGCCAACTGGTTTGATATTGAATTTGAACCCTGCGCCCCAATCTTTTAATTCTTTCGAAATATCGGTTTCTATGCTTTGAAGGGAATGCCCATCAGTAGTGGCTTCAGTTTTAATCGCGCCTTCGAATTGTGCAAACGATTCGCTTAGAGTTTGGTAGGCGCCTGATTGCGCCATGACTTTGGAGAGAACAGAGTTCACGAGCTCTCGAAGTGCTGAAGGACCCGTCAGCTTAGTGTGTTCATCAATTTTCGAAACCGCGGGGATATAGATGATTTCGCCAAATTTTCCCTGCCCTACATTCTTAAAACCATAGAACCGTTCATCAGACAATGTTCCATCTAAATAGGCATAAGGCCCGGACCGTTCTTTGCCTTCTTTATCTTTCTGATCTGAACACAGGTAATTTCTGACTCGAAAGGTCTGATTGCCGGACCGATACTCGTCCTTTAGAGTAACTAATTCTTCTGCAGACGGTCGAAACTCAATCTCAACCCAAGCTTCCGCATCCTCTGCCCCTTTATAGGGGAAATCTCGAGATTTTTCGAATTTTACGCCTTTACCGTAAAAAGCCCGAATTGCATCTATCACCGTCGTCTTGCCGGCGTTATTAACACCTACAAGAATGCCGTAGTCGGCTAATGATATCGTCGCGTCACAGATTGATCGGAAATTGTGGATAGTAACCTCGACAGCTTTGATAGAAACTCCTCTTTCGAAGCCTGCCCACGCTTGGAAGGCGCTCCCAAGCCTATGTTCCTCGGTGCTATGCAGGGACATGCAACACGGGAATAAACGAAGCTTAGTCGGAGGGTTTTATGAAATCCATGTAATTAAACTGTTGCTGTGATATGGGTCCGAAGTTGAGCGTCTCGTCAGATCCCACCTAGCAGACCGGCGCTGAAGAAATAAAAAAGCCGGCAAAAGCCGGCGAATCTTGAAGGCAAAGCCACTACAGGTAGAACCCCGCCGCAACTGTTCCCGTAATTCGGCTAACCCTCAAATCTTCTCAATCAAAACCGCCAACCCCAACTGATTAGCATCATTCTCCCCCTCGTTAACCCGAACCATAAACACGCCCAGGCTGCCTTCAGCGTTGAAGAAGCCTTCATAGGTAGTAGTCCGCTCACCATCGACCACAACAATTGTGGTTTCACCATGGCTGCCCACAGTCACGTCAGCGGCCTGCGAAGTTTTGAGCTGGGTCAGGTTGATCTGTCCTTCCAGCGAGGTCTTGGTTACCACCGAGATGCTCAGGTCACGCGTGACTTCGGTTTCGCCTGCGGTCACCGTGCCCATGGTCAGCTCAGAATTAAAGCGGCTGCCGATGAGTGAGATATTGCCAGCTTGGCCGAGGCCCAGTCCCAGGCCTGCGGACATGATGCGGTATTGCTTGCCGGATACTTCAGGGGTGGTCGCGGGCTTTTTCAGCAGGAGGGTGGTCCCCAGGTTATTGGTGGCTTCGTCCAGGTTGGCTACGGCTACGAAGCTGAAGCTCTCATCTATATACGCCGTCGGATCGCCACCGAAGGAGATTGTGCCGTCGCTGGCCAGGGTGTACGAAGCGGAGCCGCTGTTAGCCTGTTCAGTGACGAGTTGTACTGAAGCATTGTTGGCACGGGTGAACCGGTACCGGGGCGACGCGGCATTGGTGAAGTGGCCGGCGCCGTCGAAGGTAATGGTGCTCGCTTCGGCTTCTGCCTCGATCTGGCCGCCGTCACTTACGGTAGTGCTCAGGTAAACGCGGCCGAATGCGCCGGTCAGGTCGGCGTTGGTGGCAGCCGTCGGGGTGCGGATAAAGGCTTCGATGCCGCGCTTGAGCTCTTCGCCCAGTTTATTGTTGGCGTCGACTGCATCAGTGTCGGTCAGGGCGTAGCGCACCAGTACTTCGGATGGCGCCGAGAACATCAGGCCCATGCCGGGGACGGGTTGCAGGCGGAAGTCAGTCGCCGGCGCGCGGAAGCCGGTGTTGTTTTCGGGTTCAACTTCCTCGTGAAAAGGCGCCTGGATGGTGACGACGTTGTTGTCCGTGTAGGCAGCCTCAAGGTTTTCGCTTTCACCGTCGCCGATGTCTACGCCCTTGTACACGGTGCCGCTGTTATTGTCAGAGCCCCGCATCTGGGCGAACAGGGTGACACCGCCGGTGATGGTGAGGTCGATAACGCCGGCGCCCTGGGCGTCCAGCGCGAAAATATCTTTAAACACCTGGGTCTCGAAAGTCCCGGGGGAACCATCGTCGGTATCGCCGAGCACCAGGGTCATGTTGGTGCTGTAGTACACACCGTCAAGGGATGCGCCATCGGCAGGCTCCGACACGGCCAGGTCGATCTGGCTATTAACGTAATCGCCGGCGTCGGCTTCCAGACGGGCAAGCAGTGCGTCGATGTTCTCGCCGCCCAGGGCCGCGATGTCGAACTCTTCCACTTTGCCGGAGATGGAGACGACAGTGTCCGGGGACAGGCTGTTGAGATCGGTGCCGCGTTCGATGAACTTCTTCAGCACGTATTCCGATACCGGCGTGATGTTGACGCTGCGGCTGACCACCTGGGCCCGCAGTTGGGCGCCGGGCTTGCTGCCGATGCGCACGACCAGGTCACCGGCCAGATTGACATCAGCGGGAAGACGCAGCGTGTAGTGGCCGGTCACGCTGGTGGTGGTCGTCGCGATGACTTCGCCGATCTGGTTTCCTTCGTTATCGACTCGGATCAGCTCCACGCTGGCGCCCTGGATAGGCTCAAGTCCGGTCATGGCCGCGGCCAGAGGCGGCACCACGAACTCCAGGGCCACTTCGAACAGGTTCTTCTGTTCCAGCAGCGCCACTTGGTTGGGCGCTGCCGAAGCTGTGCCGGATACCTCGGTGCCGCTTTCCGCGGGGGTATCCGAATCGTCGTCGCTGGATGACGAACTACCGCCACAACCCGCCAGCATCAAAGCCAATAACGCCATTAAAAACAGGGACCAATACCGCTTACTCTGCATATCTACCTCGGTTGCGATGTGTCTGATTGGAATTACTAAAAATTAATATAGCAGGCGACGCGTATCGCGCATCTCCTATATGGGATAAGCGGTTGATTTGTATGTAAAGTTATGTAACTCGTATTGCGGTAGGACAGAGCGGAAGGAGCCTGGCTGCCGGACAGCCGGGAGTTTGACGGGGATCGCAGTCAGTGCCGCTGGGGACGGGACATAGGTTTTGGGCGCGTTTTTCCCTCCGTCGTCTCATGAGGAATCTGCAGCCCGGATAGCAGCGACACGGCGCCGACAATATTGCGGGTGCCCGTCTTCGCCAGGATGCTGCGTATCTGGCTTCTGACGGTCGAGGTCATGAGTTCGCGGGCGTCGGCGTAACTCTCGGGGGAAGCACCCTCAATCAGCGCGCTGGCGAGACGCAGCTCGGCCGGCGTCAGCCCGTACGGCCGTGTGCTCAACCGATCACTGGACGGCGCGACAAACGGCGACCTGAATAGCAGCATGGCAAGGCTGTCGCCCTCTCTGGGCACAACAGTCTGCTCGGGTCTCAGGGGTGTGACAGTTATCTCCAGCCCCGGCAGGCCGGACGCGTTGTTCAATGAGAGAAAAGCCGGGGGCGTATCGGAGGACTTCCCGCAGGCGGCGCGGATGAGTCGCTGCAACTGGGTGTGACATGCGGTGTCCGTGCTCCCGATTTTCCCGGCCCGCACGACCAGAGAGGGAACCTGCTGCTTCAGGCTGTCACAGGCGCTATTCATGTAGCGGATGCGCCCCTGGCAGTCCGTGACCATAACGGGTTGAGGCAGTTTGTCGAGGGTGGCGCTGAGCCAGGCAATCTGGTCCTGCTGTCGGTTGAAGAGGTTCTGGAGATAGAACACGTGGGGCAGGTGAACCAGTATCTGTTGCAGGAGCGCCAGAGAGGGTCCGTCGAAACAGGTGGTGGTCGTGGCCCGGTGAGCCGCCAAGACAAAAAGTTGGCCATTGACGAGTTGATAGCCGCCAGCGCAGTAGCGAAGCCCATCAGGGATGTAAAAATCCTGGTAGTACTCATCGGCGGCGACCTCCGCTTCAGAGATCTGGGTGTGGCAGCCCTGACAGAGGCCGGGTGAGCTATTGAGCAGGTGACGTAGTGGCGTGTCTATCTGATGGTAATAGTCCAGGTAGCGCTTTTCGGAGGCCAGATCCAGCCCGAAGTGAAAGATCGCTTGCGGTTCGCGGTCGTCAACACGCTTCACCATGACGTTCACGCCCACCGAGCCCGTGGCCTCAACAACCGTCGCCAAAGTCTGTGGCCAGAGCGAGGGGTCAGTGGCCGCGGTGTAGAGCCCACTGATGAGGTTGTCGCCAAAGGATTGCGCGATTTCCGTACGCTTGTGCATCTCCGGACGCCCCGAAACAACCCAGGAAGAATTAAGAGCGCGTTTGCTTCCGGCAGTCTCCGAGCTGATCAGAAGCTGCTTAACATTAACGCTGTGACAGAAATACCTTTATCTAATCTTTCAGGGTTGATCGTCAATCGTTTTTTTAGGCACTAATTACGCTAACGAATGGTTTGTTGCCCGATCTGACTACTGCTGACTACTGGATGCCACCTGCCACCTGCCGCCAGGCACCCAATCTGGCAAGCTAGCAAATCAGCCCGGTTGCAAAATCTTATCCCGCATAACCGCTGAAAAGTCATCGGTTACCCCGGACTCACCGTCAAAAAATTCCCTGTCTTCCTCAATTTTGATGATTTGGCGATGCCACCACGTCCCTAGACTTTATCTGGAGTGGCGTGGGCTATCGCGTGCATTCATCGCTGGGGCGTGAGGCCTCGTCACCGCTGTATCAGGCGGGGTTTCATTTTGAGGAGCAGACGATATGACAAAACGAGTCTTGATGGGCGCGATCAGCTTGGTTGCTGCGTCCGGCGCGGGGGCAGACCTGCTGGATGCGCGTCAGATGGGGCGCGGTTTTACCGCGCTGAATGGTAGCTATCTGGACGCGGGGTCCAACCCCGCACTTACCAACCGGCATGACGAATCGGACGACTTCGGCGTGAACCTCAATGTCGGCGCACTGGCGTCGGACAAGCATGAGCTGATCGACTCGGTCGATGGCGTTTCGAAAGACCTGGACGAGCTGGAAGAGGCTATTGAAAACGACGTCGCCACCCAGGCGGATGTGGACGACATCGTCGGGTCGCTGCAGGACCTGGATCGCAAGGCCATGGCGGCGCAAATAGGTTTGAGCCTCAATCTGGGCATTCCGAACCGCCATGCTTCCGCGACGCTGGTGGCGGGCAGCCACGTCAGGGTGGGCGGCAGCCTCTTCTACGACGACCGGGATGCCGCGTACCTGAGTGACGCCGTGAGTACCGGCAATAGCGAACTTGACGGGCTGGAATCCCAAGTCGTGGTTAACGCCGTTGCGGTCACCAGCGTAGGTGTTGCCCTGGGGCGCACCTTTGACGTGCCGAAAGTGGGTGCTGTCGCGTTTGGTGCTACGCCCAAACTGCAACGTATCGACCTGTTTGACTACGCCGCCTCGGCGAAGAACTTCGAGGAGGACGATATCGACGCCGATGAGTTCGCCACCGACAAGACAGCCTTCAACCTGGACCTGGGCGCGTTCAAAGCGTTCGAGAACGGCCTTCGGGCGGCCGCCCACATCGAGAACCTGATACCCGTCAGTGTCGACAGTGCGCGGGGAGATGCCTACGAGCAGCGCCCGGTTGTTGTTGCCGGCGGCGGCTGGGCCAACGGGTGGGTAGCAGTCGACAGCAGCGTCGATCTGACCGCGCGCGAGGGTTTTGGCGTCATCGGCGATACCCAGTACCTGCGACTGGGCGCCGAGCTGGACGCCTGGCGCTGGGCTCAGCTGCGGGTCGGCTTTCGCCATGACGTGAAAGGCACAGACGAGGATGTGATCACCGCGGGCATCGGTCTCTCGCCGTTCAACGTCATCAACCTGGATATCGGCGCGGCCTACGGAAGCAACGACACCTACGGCGCCGCTCTTCAGTTGGGTGTCAGATTATAGCCAAAGCCCGCTGGGCGGCATCGACCCGCCAAACCAGGCAGGGAGTTACTCAGCAACCGTTTAGCAAAGCACCAAGGAGCACGGAGCATGGACCTCAAACTCAAGTTCAGACAAGCGGCATTGATGTTCGCCATTTCTTCCACTCTGGTCGCGTGCAGCGGCGGAGGCGGGGACAGTGACGACGATAGTGTTTCAGGTGGATCAGACGGAGGCGACGGCGGCGTCAAGCTGGTCGGTATGGTCAAGGTCATCGACGGCTACCTGGCCGGCGCGGAGGTTTACGCCGATCAGAACGGCAACGGAGCAATAGACGCGGGCGAGCCACTGCTGGGCGAGACCGACACGCGCGGCAATTTCGTGGTGCCGGAAGACTACAGATCGACCGATCTGGCAGCCAAGGCGGTTGCGGGCAGTACGGTGGACCTGGATAGCGGCGTCATCAAAGCGGACTTCGTACTGAGCTCGGAGGGCGGTTCCGCCGTGATCACACCCTTCACGCATCTGGCCAACCTGACAGGCGTCTCGCTGGATCAGATCGCGGCGGAGCTCGGGGTCGATCCGTCCCTGGTGCGTGGCGACTACATCGCCGCGAAGGCTTCCAACGAGAGTCAGGCCAAAAAAGCCCATGCCGCAGCCCGTTACATTGTCTCCGAGCTGATCAAGGAAACATCAGCAGCGACCATTCGAAGCTCGCTTCCGGCCGTTTCGAGCCGGATTGACGAACTGGTCGCTGCGGGCACCAATGCCGACGATATCAACCTGGCCTATGAAACAGACGGCTCCATCGCAAACGGCCCATCGACCCGACTGGCCTATACGCAGGACATGCTACTTTCAGTTCCCCAATGGACCTGGTTCAACCTGGGTGACGACGGCAACCTGACACAGGGCTTCATGCGCTTCACCGCCGACAATCAGGTCTGCGTTCAGTCGCAGCCGTTCCATCTCGTCAACGACGTTGATCCCCTCCATGACGAGGTCTGTGTCACTGGCTACGAGATCAGTCCCGACGGCAAACTGACGACGCAACTGATGACCGACGACGGTGCCTATAGCCTGGTCTATGTCGACAGAAACCAGGTAGACGGGGAAACCGTTGTGACGTCTCTTGCGGTGAGCGACAGCGGCGCGCTGGTCTGGACCGATTCCAGGACAGAACTCAAGGCACCCGAGAGCTTCGCCGTCGACGGCACTGCGGACTACCACTTTGTTTTTGATGACGACTCAGCCGCTGAGGTGGTCGAGGCGCACTTCACGACCGACAGGTTTGAAGTAAACGGCTCGGACATATACAGCGTGGCCGGGCAGGACATCGAACTGAACAGGGGAGTTTTCAAGAACACAGATGGAATTGTTCATCACACCTGGAAAGGCGAGCCTGTGGCTGACGTTGTCGCTTTTGACGACCCGGACTCAGAGCTGGTTCACGTGCGTATCCAGCCTACAGACGGCGACAATTATGAAGAGTTCCTCCTGACCTACCGCCACACGCCTGACCTTGACCTGATGTACAACGGACGCACGGAAAACAGCGGTATAAGCCTGTTGAACGAGTCACTCTTCCTTCAGTCGCGTAATGAAACGCTGGCCAGGGTCATCTTTGAACAATGGTCCGCGAAAGTCCCTGATCTCGACATTGAGGGTACCTGGTACTTTGGCACCGGCGGCAACGACCCATTGCATGCCGTGACCTTCCTGCCCAACGGTCAGTTCGCCATGCTCATCGCCGGCGAAGCGGTCAGCGACGGGGAATCGGGCGCTGAGTGGGGTAGCTATATCTGGGACCACGAAACTGACGAATTCGAAGCAAGCGTAAGCATCGACAGCAACGGAACCTGGGGGTTTTCCAGCGGCGGGTTGGGACTGTTCGATATCGACGCTACAGGACGAACGGCTGAGTACACCGATGAGGCTGACGAAGAAACAGTAGGACTAGTGCGCGTTGTGACAGACCCGGAAAACAGCCTGATCGGCACCTGGTATGACACCGTTGACGGATCCGATGCGGTAGATGCCGTGATCACTTTCTTCCCGGATGGTCGTTATCTGCTCGGGCACAGCGGAGTCGGTGAGGAGGGCTGTCTCGGTATCGACCACGGCAGTTATCAGTGGGACCAAAGCACCAGCGCGATCAGTGTCGCGCCGATCACAACAACTACCGAATGCAATCTGCATGACACCGACGATCCGATCCTGTCTGCCACAGTAACGGACGGCCAGCTGGTGCTGCAGTCAGCCGGTGACTCGGTCTCGCTCAGCCGGGTGGAGTGACCTACACAAGACCCTGGCTATCGGCTGTGCTCAATGGAGGGCACAGCCGATGTCTCCCCCTTCGGAGTCCTTGCTGTGAAACCCAACACTATTTTGATTTCTTCGGCTTTTGCTTTGTTACTTGTTCAGTACGCGCAGGCGGAGGAAGGCCCCGGGCACGACGCCCAGCGCCTGTCGTTCAGTTACCTGGGGCTGGGTATCGATAGCATGACGTACGAAGAACGTTTGCCGGATTTCTATGGCCGCGAGCTGAAAACCGAGTACTCGAGCTCCGTTCCGGTTCTTCGCACGGGCGTTTACACCTCAATAAGCCATGACTGGGGCTTTGCAATTACGACATTGGCGTCGCTCTACGGCGATAAGGCCGAGGAAGAATGGAACTGGCCCGGCGCAGGCAGCATCCAGACCAATGAGATGGCCATGACGCGTAAGGAATCGAACGTCTTCGGTTTTCGTCAGTTGGGCGGCGGCCATTATCTGACTGCGGGGCTCAACTACAGCCAGTACTCGTTTTCGCGTAATGCTTTTCGCAGCACGCCGGGCACCGAGCTATTCAATGAAGCGGTGTTCGGCGAGTTACCAGCGGAGCAGCAGGAAGAGATGCGGTTGGACCCGGACGCCAACCAGGGCACGATTTCGGAAGATTCTGTGACGGTTAATGTGGCCGTGGGCTACGGCTATGACAACTACTTCAACCTTGAGCAGGAGGGCCTGCGCCTGTTTGGCAGCGTTCTCGTCGGCACGCCTGTCTTCAGACGCGTGACCAATACCCTGCTCGACGGCACGCTGACCGACAGTGTATCCGAGAGTGTGAACGCGACCTTGGTGGCGGGCGCAGGCTGGCAGTTCTCGGCGTCGTTCTCCGTCAACTATGTGTTCGAAGGCACCTATGTGTCGCTGGATAAACTCGAAGGCGACAATGAGCTGGTGCCCGAAGTCACCTTCACGAGCCTGGCCAATAACCTGGTCGCCTACTGGAACTTCTAGGCCCGCCGGCGCGCGGGTCTCTGCTCTTGGTCCTCTTGCGGGTCTGGCTCAGACACATGTCGTGCCAGCACCCGACCTCAAAGCAACGGCCGCAGCCGCGCCACCAACTCGATCTGGCTATGTACATCGCACTTGGCATAGAGGCTTTTCAGCTGCATTCGCACGGTGCCACTGGAGACCTGGCGTCGCTCGGCGATAGTCTCGGGATGGAAGCCGTCGGCCAGCAGCAGGGCGACGGCTGCTTCGGATTCGGTCATGCCGAAGGCGGCTGTCAGCAATTGCCGCGTGGTCTCGCGGCTGTGTTTGTGCTTACGCACCAGTACGAGGGCCCTGGGCCGAAAGTCCAGCGGGCAATCCAGCGTTGGCACCTGAACAATGTCGATAGCCAGCGGGAGGCCGCTGGCTTCGCGCACGACCAGGTGGCGGGAGGTCGAGCGCTGGTTTGCGCCGCGCTGGCTCGCAACCTCATGGATAGCTTCGCTCAGGGGCTGTTGTGCACCGCCATATCGGGTCCGGAGACGACCAGCCTGTAGTTGCAGGGGGCCGATCCCACTCACCAGCATTTCTGCGGATGGCGTCAGACTCTGGACACGTCCCTCGTGGTCACAGATAAAGGCGCTCAGCGCCAACGCTTCAAGGGAGCCGGTCAGCAGCGTAACACCATGGTCCTGCAGCAGTAACTGGGTACGGAAGGCGGTTCTGACGTGCGGCGCAACTGAACTGAACAGCCGGTGCTGGGGCTCTGTGATTTCACCTTCGTGGGCCTGGCGTAGCACCGCCAGGCCCACCATCATGTCGGTTTCCCGGATCAAATTGGTGCCGCAAAAGTGAGCGGTATGGCTCAACGGCAGCACCTCGTTGTAGAACGCATGCCGGGACCTTTGGGCGCGGTCGACAATTGACTCGTCGGTGAGCGTCTGCAGGAGTGGCGCCTCAAGGCCGGCGCCGAGCCGCGGATTAATCTGCGGCAGGCCTCCGCCGGCGGTTTGGAACAGGTGCAGCCACTCGGGGTCCACGCCGGTGACGCAGTCGAAGAAGGGCTCGCTGCCCTCGCTGAAACCAATCAGCTGCGCCGCGCGGGACTGGGTGGAACTGGCCAGGTCAGCGAGGGCTTGCTGCCAGCCGCCCTTCTGAAATGGCGCCGCGTTGAACGTATCAATCAGGTCCAGCAGGGAGGCTTCGGCCATAAACAGTTACCTAATACGCCGCAGGTTTCTCTGTAGCTTTTTGACACAAGTCTAGCGGTATTCACCGAAAAAAGCCTATACCCGGGTAACGCCCTCATGGGGGTATCTGAATGCTGTAGCCATCGCTGCCAAAGCGCGAAATAATGCAGCGCTTTTACAGGGTGGAGGCCGGACGTTCACATCAGCAGGCAGCGAACGGCCCCGAGAACCATCAGACTCACCAGACAGGAGAGAACCATTGAGCAGAAAGTTGATTTCCAGCGGATCGGAATTTGAGGCGAAGATCGGTTATTCACGGGCCGTGGCTGATGGGGACTACGTCTTCGTTTCCGGCACAACCGGTTTCGACTACGACACCATGTCCATCAGCGACAGTGTGGCGGAACAGGCGAACCAGTGCTTCGTCAATATCGAGAAGGCCCTGGCGGAAGCCGGTAGCAATGTCAGTGACATTGTGCGGGTCACCTACATTCTGCCTAACCGGGACGACTTCGAGCCCTGTTGGCCGGTGTTCGCCAAGTGGCTGGGGGATGTCCGGCCTGCGGCAACCGTATTTGAAGCCCGGTTGCTCAATGATGATATGAAAATCGAGATTCAGGTGACGGCGAAGAAGGCCCAGGCTTAAGCACCGCATTCTCTTGGCCCCTGGCTCCGCCGGGGGTTATCCAACCCGCCTTCCGGCGTTAATTGCTCCGACCCGTCCCGTGCGCATCACCCCTCCCATTTCGCTCAAGCTGAACTGGCCGCGCCTCCCTTTAGGGCAATCCTCACTCGTTGAGATCCGTTTGAGCGCACAAAAAAAAGGAGCATCCCGCTAGAGCTGGCTGAATAAGCCTCTTTCGGCGCGTGGCACAGCTTATGCAAAACCTCCCTCAACGGGACGTCCGCTGTGGCGGCCGTCTTTCGTCGTTCCTAATGGAGAGAAGGCATATGCGTGTATTGGGTATTACGTTGGGTGCCGTTCTGGGTGTGCTGGCGGTCGGCGGCGCTCAGGCCGACGATGACTTTGAGCCGGAGGTGCTCACCGTCGAGGAAAGCATCGAGCCCGGGGCCAATCTGTTTCTGCTCGACCAGAGCTGGCAGGGCGCAAGCCGGCTCAATGTGCTGGCGGTCGAAGATCTCGCGCACAAGGGTAACCTGAGCATGGGGCTGGTCGCCCAGATGGCCCTGAGCCGTGATCGCAAAACCGCGTACACCATATCGGCGTACGCCAAGCGCATCACTTACGGCCCGACCGAAGCCGTATTGCAGATCTTCGATGTGGACACCCTGACGCTCAAGAGCGAGGTGATCATCCCCGACAAGATGTCCCAGGTGGCGCCATCCAACGCGGTGCTCCAGCTGTCCGCAGATGACCGCTATGCGTTCATCCAGAACGCCACGCCGGCAACGTCCGTAACCATCGTCGACACCAAAGCCGGGGAGGTGATCGCCGAGGTGCCGACGCCGGGCTGCTTCGGTATCTATCCGGCCCTGGACAGCCAGCGCTTCTCCACCCTGTGTGGTGACGGCACCATGGCCGCCTATGATTTTGAGGCCGATGGTGAGTTCTCCGCGCCGGTGCGCAGCAAGAAGCTGTTTGACCCGGACGAGGACGCGCTGTTCATCATGCCGGAACGGGTCGGCAAAGATCTGGTATTCCCCTCCTTCAAAGGCAACCTCTACCGCATCTCGGATGCCGGCACGCCCAGACTGGTTGATAAATTCTCGCTGACCGAGGGCATCGAAGGCGACTGGGCCCCGGGCGGGGTGGACGTCATGGCGTACAACGCCAGTCACGATGTGATGTTCGTGCTGATGCACCCGGACGCGGAGGAAGGCTCTCACAAGAATGGCGCGGAAGAGCTCTGGGCGGTCGATATGGACGCGCAGGAGGTGCTTTACCGCTCGGCCGTTGGCCACCTGGCCTCCATTGCCGTCACACCGGGTGAAGAACCCGTGCTGTTCGGCATGAGTGAGGAGAGCGAGGTGGTCCGCTATGAGATTGCCCCTGAAGCCCGCTTTGCCGCCAAGCCCACAGCGACATTGGAAGGCGCTGGCGACTGGACCGTCTATGCCATAGCGGGTGGTTAAGCCATGGAACCCTCACTCCTGCAGCTGGCGGCCCTGACCGCCGTCGTTTTCCAGGTACTCCTGTTCCTGCGCGCCGCCTGGCACAAGGCCGGGGACTACGGCCGGTTCTATGGTCTGGTGGCGGACTATCGGCTGGTGCCTGAAGTCCTGCTGGGCACAGTCAGTCGCGGCCTGATTGCCCTGGAGCTGGGTGTGGTTGCGTTGCTGGTTTTCCCGCCACTGGTGTTCTGGGGCGCCCTCGGTGCGACTGGCCTGCTGGGCTTTTACGCCCTGGTCATCGCCATCAGCCTGCTGCGCGGCCGGGAGCAGATCGAGTGTGGCTGTGGCGGCGCGCCGCAGCGGCTGGCCTGGTCGCTGGTGGCTCGCAACCTGCTGCTGATGGCCGTGGCTGTGCTGGCGATGTTTGGCGAGCTTTCCGCAACTCCGCCCACCGCGGTGGCCCTCGCGATAACCGCCGGGTTGCTGGCCTGGAGCCTCTACCTGATCGCCGAACAGATCATCACCAACCTGAATCCGCTGCTGTTGCATCGCAACGCCAGCAAGCCCCTTTAACCTGACGAAGAAGTAGACCTTATGACCCTCCTGACATTTGCAGTATGCGTATTGAGCCTGCTGGTACTGGGGCTGATCGTGGTGGTGTTCGCCATGGCCCGCCAGATCGGCATCCTTTTCGAGCGGATCTCGCCCATCGGCGCCATGGTCAATGACAGCGGGCCGAAACTGGGCGATGTCTCGCCGGCCTTCAACCTCCCCACCCTGACCGGCCGGCCGGTACAGATCGGTGCGGCCTCGAGCAGGAATATGCTGATTTTCTTCCTCTCGCCGACCTGCCCGATCTGTAAGAAGCTGCTGCCGGTGCTGCGCTCTCTGCGTGAGAGTGAGGCACAGCTGGACGTGGTCCTGGCGAGCGACGGGGACGAGGCCCGTCACCGTGAGTTCATCGTCGCCGCCGACCTGGCGTCCTTTCCCTATGTGATCTCGGAGCAACTGGGGGTGACCTATCGCGTGTCGCGCCTGCCGTTTGCGGTACTCCTCGACAACGAGGGCGTGGTCAAGGCAAAGGGCCTGGTCAACAGCCGCGAGCAGTTGGAGAGCCTGTTCACCGCGGTGGAGACCGGGTATGCCTCGGTGCAGGACTTTGCCAGCCGTAACAGTGCTTTTTCCTGAATATCCCTGAGCGCCAAAACCAACTGTCAGAGTGGAGTCGACCTTATGTCCAAGTTATTTGACCGTCTTTTCAATGCTATTGATAAAACTGCTGAAGCCGGTGTGCGCCAGACGGCGCAGCGCCATGGACGCCGGTCGTTCCTGGCCAAGGCGGGTATGGCCATGGTCGGGACCATGGCTCTGCCATTGCTTCCGTTCGACCGCTCACTGGGCGGGCTGGCCCTGGCCGCCACCGCGGGTGACAGCGACGACGAGAACAGCTGCGAGTACTGGCGCCACTGCGCGCTGGACGGCAACCTCTGCAGCACCTCGGGCGGCACGCTGACATCCTGCCCGCCGGGCTCAGAGGCGTCCAAGGTTGCCTGGGTGGGCACCTGTCGTAATCCCAATGACGGCAAGGACTACCTGGTGTCGTACAACGATTGCTGCGGCCGGGCCCAGGTGGCCAGCGCCACTTTCTGTTTCCGCAGCGAGCGCGAACGTCCCGGTTACCGCATGGGCCTGCATAACGACATTAACTGGTGCATGGCCAACACCAACAAGGGCTACCACTGCACGGTCTCGGTTGTGGTCGGTATGGCCGATGCGTGACGGGCTGAAAAGGCCTAGGGGCCTCGGCCGCCTGCTGCCGGCTTTATTGCTGGCGAGCATCCCGCTGCTGGGGCTGGGCAAGACTGCCCACGCAAGCGAAGCACTGTTCGGGGAACACTGCGCGGCGTGCCACGGGACAGAGGCCCAGGGCACGCCGGGGCTGGCGCCACCGCTGGCTTATCCGGCGTTGTGGCAGGGCCTGGGTCAAGACGCGGCAGGTTATCTCGCGGGCGTTGTCAGGCACGGCCTGAGCGGCCGGCTCCAGTCGCAGGGGCAGGTATACAGCGGCCTGGTGATGCCACCGCAGAGCCAACTGACTATTGATGAAATAGCGTCCCTCACCGAATACGTGCTGAAACTCAGCGGTGTTGACCGGGCAGTATCACCAGGCGAGGTGGAGAAGACCCTGTCGGTAGCGCGCTCGCACCGGCAACTGCGCGCGCTACGCCCGACCGCGCTGTGAGCGGTAAGCATTTCCAGTGCAAGACCATGAAACGGACCAGACGAGGTAAGCCATGAATACCCCGCCTATTGCTCTGGCAGTGATCCTTGCGTGCGGCACTGTTGGCTCCCTGCAGGCGGGCGAGCAGCTGTCGCCTGCGGTCAACTACCAGTTGCGCTGTGCCGGCTGTCACGGCCAGAACGGAATGGGCGTGCCTGACGGCGGTATTCCCCCGTTCCCCGGGTTCATTGATGGGTTCCTGGCGACCGAGAAGGGGCGCCTCTACCTGATGCATGTGCCGGGGATTGGCTCTGCTAGCCTGAGTGATGCGGAGATTTCAGGGGTGGTGAACTATGTCGCCAGGCGTTGGGGGGAGCCCGACGCCGCCGTTCAGGCCTTCACGCCTGATGAAGTCAACGTCTTGCGCGCCAAACCGGTCAAAGACGTGGTTGCCTTGCGCCGTGAGGTTGTTGTTGAGATGCGGAAGGCGGGGAAATCCGTACCGGACTACCCCTGGCCTTGAAGCAAGACGTGCTTTTTTACTGACCTTGGGTCTCGTCCAGTAACGAAGGCGAGTCGGGCTCCTCCTCCTCAGAGTCTGCCGGGCTGGCGCTGCTGGGGTCGCCGCGGGGCGCCGCCGGTACCTCGTCTGCATCAAACCCCTCGTCACCGCCGGCCTGTTCGTCACCGCATCCGGCGAGCAGGGCCCCGGATAGCGAGAGGCTGGCGATCAGAAGCGGCGTAATCAGTCTGGCTTTGAGCTCTTTCATAAGCAGTTCCTTTGCTGGGGCAGATGCGCCTTGCTGTTGCGGTCGCGCGCGCACCTGGGTGGCGGATATAGGCAAGTGTGCTTGCGACCATCATAGGAACACAAACGCACGGGAAACAAGCATTGCTCCATGAATAATCGGAGAGCCCGTGGCGATGCCACTCGCGTTGTTCCAAGCCGCTTCAGCCGCCGTGCTCCCGGAAAAACTCCAGTGTCCGCTTGCGTGCGAGTTCCGAGCTTTCCCGGTGGTAGTTGGCCCGGCGGTCGGAGCTGAACCCATGGCCGGCATCGTAGAGATAGACGGGCACATCAGGATGGCGCCCCTGGACCTTCTCAACCCCTTCCAGGGGTATGGTCGGGTCCTGTTTGCCGAAGTGGAGGATGATCGGGCAGCGGGGTGCTTCGTCGACCAGCTTGGGGATCAGGGAGCCGTAGTAGGACGAAGCCGCAGACAGGCCATCACAACGACAGGCTGCGGCCCAGGTGACTGAGCCGCCGTAGCAGTAGCCGGTAATGAACACCGGGCCTTTCTGCTTCAGTTCATCGATACAGGTCTGGGCGTCCGCAATGGACTGATCAAACGGGTGCTCCTCCATGGCCAGCTTTTTCGACCTTTTGATGTCCTCGTCGCTGTAGCTGGCCTCAAGGCCTGGCGCTTCCCGGTCGAACAGGGCAGGCGCCAGCACTTCGTAGCCCTCATCGGCAAGGCTGTCGCACTGTTCCCGGATGTGTTCGGTGACGCCGAAAATCTCCTGGATCAGTACCAGTCCGCCGCGGCGTTCGCCTTTGGGCTGGACGTGATAGACCCCGATACGGGTGCCGTCGCTCATGGTCCGTTGAGCCATTGTTCCCTGGGTTGCCATAGTTCAGTCCTCCTTTCCTCATGCTGTGCTGTGCTTTGCTTCGCTGCGCCGCGAGGTCAGGTGTCAACGCTCAGGCCCGCGCCTTGCCTCGCACGCGTTCGCCCCCGGCCAGCTTCTTCAGCTTGGCGATGGATTCGTTGAATACACGGTTAATCCGGGTCTGGTCGCGGATCATCGCCAGGCGTGGCCAGGTCGCCTGCTCGCCCAGACGGATAAACATTGCGAGGTCGGCCCGGTCCGGATTCGAGAGGACCCTGGGGTAGAGTGCCGGCCGCACCGGGAAATGAATATTGATATCGCCGAGGTAGGTCTGGCTCGCCATGGCATGGGCCTGTTCCAGATAAGGCCGCATGTATTTGCCGACCCCATCCCGGGGGGTGAGCTTGAGCGTGGTGGCGAGATGGCCGCGCATGAAAGAGACCGCCGCCTGTTTAACCGATGCCCTGACACCCCGCTGGTGCGGGTGGCTGATAAAGGGGACCACGTGGGGGTTGGCCTGGCTGACAATGGTTTTGTTGACGTTGTGCAGACGCGCCATGCGCATGAGTGGCAGGTCCCCATGGACACTGCCGTCCAGCCAGCGTTCTGTGGGCATATAGGGCACCTGGGCACCGGCGCCGGCTTCGCGGTCCCGGGCCTGGAGCGTAACTGACGGATAAATGGCCGGGACCGCGCAGGAGGCCAGCACGGCGTAGTCTATGAGCACCTCCGGCGAGGCCAGCTCGTTAAGCAGCCGCGGCTTCTGGCGGGTCCGTGTCGGCGAAACCGATATGTTGAGCATGCGGCCGCTGTGCTGGAAGGCTTCGCGAAAGCTCAGGCTGCCAATGTTGGCGCGGATATGCTCGTGCAACTGCTCCGGGTCCATGACATGGCGCCTTGCCAGGGCTTCGCCCAGGCCCAGCCATTCGAAGGCGTCGAGATGAATGCTGGCGGGGTTGGTGAAGAATTCCTTGAGCTCTGCCTCATTGCGACTGCAAATGCCGCCCGCGACGATGGCACCCATGCTGGAGCCGGCGATAACCCGGGGCAGCAGGTCCGCCTGCCAGAGCGCCCGCGTCACGCCCAGGTGGTAGATACCGAAAGCGGCACCACCGCTGAGCATCAGGGCAGGGCGGCCGTATACCTGCTCGGCGTTACGGAAGAGGTTGAGTTTTTCCTCGAGGGAAACACCAGGCAGGTCATGGTCGCAGACGAAGCGCATCGACTGCTCGACCTCGTCCAGGAACTCCGTCACCAGGTATTTGGTGCCGGTGCGGGCGACGCTGTAAAGCTCGGGATTGGATAGTTCGCCGAGGTGGCGGTAGAGGCTTTCCTGCAGCACCCGGGCCAGGGCCCGGGTATCGCCGCGCATGCGCTGGCGATGCATGTTGTTGATGTGTTCGCGCAGGAGGCTCTCATGGAGCAGGTCGGTGCCCGCTTCAGTCCGCCAGTCGAGCAGCCCCTCGGCTTCATCGAGTTGTTCCGCAGCGGTATACCATTGCGAGTAGGTCTCAGCGTTCTCAAGCTGAGCGCGCAGTTCTTTCTGGTGCCTGGCTTTGATTCTCATGGGGTTGAGGATAACGTAGATAGGCGCGCCAATGGGAGTGGATTGAGCCCGTCAATCAAAGGTCGTAATTGTATAAAGGACAGAATACTGGAGCATAGTAGCCATGACGAAACGCCTGCCCCGCGTCTATCTCGCCGGCCCCGAAGTGTTCTTTCCCGAGTCGGTTCGCGCATCCCTTGATGAGCGTAAAAAACGCATACTCGGAGATGTCGGGCTTGAGGGCGTATCGCCGTTCGACAACGCGCTCGACCTGGCCGGCGCGCGTGAGCCTGCCCAGTTGATCTACGACGCCAACCGCGAACTCATGGACAAGGCCGATGGCCTGATCGCTAACCTCACACCGTTCCGGGGACCCAGCGCAGACGCCGGCACAATCTACGAACTGGGGTATATGATCGGGCGGGATAAGCCGACAGTAGGGTTTTCGGTCTGCGCGACGCCCTATAACGAGCGGGTTTCGCGGCACTCGACGGTCTGCGCGAATGGTGCAGACATTGAGGCATTCGGCTTAGCCGACAACCTCATGCTGGATTATGGTCTGGTCCGGGCTGGCGGCAAGTTCTTTACCGGCGCAACCGCCTACCCGCCGGGCGGTTTCCCACCCGAGGCGTATTTTGAAGAGCCGGTGTTCGTCGCCGCCGCCCGCTACCTGGCACAGCTGCTGCGCGAACACCCCTGAGCCCCGTCAGGCGATCTGTAAAAGGCGCAGCAGTTGTGGTTTGTGCCGGTCAGGCAGCATGTCGGCAAGGGTGTAACTGTCGAGCGTATCCATGAAGGCCTGGAGCGCCTCGGAGAAGATGTTCTTGAGGTCACACACCGGCGTGATCTTGCACCGGTTATGGGACGAGAAGCACTCGACTAGCGCCAGATCTGGCTCGGTCTCCCGTATCAGCACGCCGATGGTTATATCTTCGGGCCGGCGATGCAGCCGAAGCCCGCCATTCTTGCCCCGGACACTCTCGATGTAACCCTTCAGATTGAGTTGGTGCACAACCTTCATCAGGTGGTTCTTGGAGATCTCGTAGCTGTCAGCGATTTCCTGGATAGTCGCCAGGCGTTCCCCATGTACCGCCAGATAGATCAGCACCCGCAGGGAATAGTCTGTGTACCGCGTGATATGCATGCAGAACTCCACGATAAAGGCGCTTGCAGGCGCTATGCCTGCCTAAACCGACACTTTTAAAACGACATTATGGTTCGCTGGGGCCGGTGCTCGAGCGGTTGATTCTCTTACCTTCCGCTCGCCCTTCCGAGCCTCGGCTTTTTCGGGGCTCGGAAGGTACGCGAATTAGCCGCACGGGGCACTAGATTATGGGACGTCCCAGCGCTTTAAGCGAGGCCAGGCGTGCAATGTAGGACACCTTAATGCCGATCGCGAAAAGCATGGTGCTTATATGAGCGGCCACCTGGACGGACATACTCAGCGAATCGGCCAAGGGATAGGCCATGACGAGGCTGGCAAGCAGCCCGGCAATGAATCCGAAGAATGCGATGTTGGACCAAGTCAGCAGCTTTTCCATAGACCCTTCCCCATAAGCAATAAATAAAATGCATGTTTAGGTTAGCCCAGCCGAGGTCCTGGCGCAAGTGCCGCTTTCGCGCGCTGCTGGGGCCGGGTTCCACGAGGTGTACCTCTCTGGGGGTAAAGACTAGGGCAGCCTTCCCTCTTAGAATAAACAAGCCTAACCGCAACAGCTTTTTCCTGGCCGTTCGCCTTTACAGCAGGAACAAGATTAAAAAACGTTGAACAAGTATGAAAAATATATGTTAATAAAAAGCGGAGCTACAGAAACCTCAAGCCGCGCTGCTGGAAGGAGAGACACGGCATGACACCCTTGAAAAAACCTGACAAACAGCCCGCCCCGTCAGCGGAACTCGACCTGGATCGCTGGCGCACAAGCACGTTCGAAGCTTTGGTGGAACACATCCTCTCGCGTTACCACGACAGCCACCGTGAGCAGCTGCCCGAACTGGTGCGTCTCGCTCAGCGAGTGGAGCGCGTACACGGCAATAACCCCCATGCGCCGGCTGGCCTTTCCGCGGTGCTCGAATCTATTCAGGAAGACCTTGAAGCCCACATGCACAAAGAGGAAACCATCCTCTTTCCCATGATTGTGCGGGGCGTCATCGGCATGGCCTACCACCCGGTAGAGGTGATGCGCGGTGAGCACGACCGCCAGACCGCCGCCCTGGCGGAGATTGACCGACTGACCCGCAACCTGACCCTGCCTGAAGGGGCCTGCAGAACCTGGACAGCGTTATACCAGGGGCTCGGCGAACTGAAGACTGATCTGTTTGACCACATTGAGCTGGAGAACGGGGTGCTATTCGCCCGTGTCGAAGGTTCCCAAGGAGAAGCACACCATGGCTAACTACCGCCGTCTCTGGCTGATACTCATTGCCATTCTCGGTATTACCTTTACGCTCCTGGGGTACTTCGGATTCGAAGTCTACCGGGAAGCGCCACCTATCCCTGATTACGTGGTGACTGAAGACGGGCGCCAGCTCATGACCGAAGAGACTATTCTCGACGGGCAGACAGCCTGGCAATCGGTAGGCGGGATGCAACTGGGTTCCATCTGGGGCCACGGCGCCTACCAGGCACCGGACTGGACGGCCGATTGGCTGCACCGGGAACTGGTCACCTGGATGGAACTGGCCTCAATGGAGACATACGGCCTGCCCTTCGCCGAGCTCAACGGCCGGCAACAGAACGCGGTCGAATACGAGCTGAAAGAAGCCTACCGCACCAATACTTACGACGCTGCGACCGGAACCCTGACCGTTTCCGCTATGCGCGCAGAGGCTATGGCGCAGACCGCAGAATACTACGCCCGGCTGTTCGGTAATGATCTGGAGCTGCAACCGACTCGCGAAAACTACGCGATGAAGGAAAACACCCTGCCAAGCGCCGAGCGTCGCGAGAAACTGACCCAGTTCTTCTTCTGGACTGCGTGGGCGGCTTCCACCGAAAGACCGGGTAAATCCGCTACCTATACCAATAACTGGCCGCATGAGCCGTTGATTGACAACGTGCCCACCGCTGAAAACATCATGTGGTCAATCATCAGCGTGATCCTGCTGATCGCCGGTGTTGGCGGGCTGGTCTGGGCCTGGAGCTTCCTGCGCAAGCACGATGAGTCCGACCCTGCCGCACCGGCCAAAGACCCGATCTCAACCGTCGCCCTGACACCGTCACAGCGTTCACTCGGCAAATACCTGGTACTGGTCGTCGGCCTGTTCGTTTTCCAGGTCATGATCGGCGGTCTGACCGCGCACTACACGGTTGAAGGCCAGGGCTTCTATGGCTTCGAGCTGTCCCAGTGGATCCCATACTCACTGGCACGCACCTGGCACATTCAGGCAGCCATGTTCTGGATCGCGACCGGCTTCCTCGCCGCTGGCCTGTTCCTGGCGCCGATCATCAACGGCGGCAAAGACCCCAAGTACCAGAAGCTGGGCGTAGATATCCTGTTCTGGGCGCTGGTTGTGGTCTGTGTGGGTTCCTTTATCGGCAACTACCTGGCTATTGCGCAGGTCATGCCTGAGCACCTGAGCTTCTGGCTCGGCCATCAGGGATACGAGTTCGTTGACCTGGGTCGCCTCTGGCAGATCGGCAAGTTTGTTGGCATCGTCTTCTGGCTGGTCCTGATGCTGCGTGGCATGGTGCCCGCCCTGCGTCAGCCCGGTGATCGCCATCTACTGGCTCTGCTGACGGCTTCGGTTATCGCCATCGGCCTGTTCTACGGTGCCGGCTTCTTCTACGGCGAGCGTACCCACATCTCTGTAATGGAATACTGGCGCTGGTGGATCGTGCATCTGTGGGTAGAAGGGTTCTTCGAAGTCTTTGCCACCACTGCACTGGCGTTCATCTTCTGCAGTATGGGCCTGGTCTCACGGACTATCGCGACCTCTGCCAGCCTGGCGTCAGCCTCGCTGTTCATGCTCGGCGGTGTACCGGGGACGTTCCACCACCTGTACTTCTCAGGCACCACCACTCCGGTCATGGCCGTTGGCGCAGCCTTCAGCGCACTGGAAGTAGTACCGCTGGTAGTACTGGGCTACGAAGCCTGGGAAAACTGGAGCCTGAAAAACCGTGCGTCCTGGATGGAAAACATCCGCTGGCCGCTGATGTTCTTCGTCGCGGTTGCCTTCTGGAACATGCTGGGTGCGGGCGTACTGGGCTTCATGATCAACCCGCCCATCGCGCTGTACTACATCCAGGGCCTGAACACCACGCCGACCCACGCGCACGCAGCTTTGTTCGGGGTGTATGGCTTCCTGGCACTGGGCTTCTGCCTGCTGATCCTGCGCTACATCAAGCCCAAGCTGGTGTTTGATGAGAAGCTGATGAAAGTGGCGTTCTGGTGGCTCAACGCGGGTCTGGTACTGATGCTGTTCACCAGTCTCCTGCCGGTCGGTTTCATCCAGTTCTTTGCCAGCGCCAGTGAAGGTCTGTGGTACGCCCGTAGCGAAGCCTTCATGCAGAGCGACATCCTGCAGACCCTGCGCTGGGTGCGCACCTTCGGCGACGTAGTCTTCATCGTCGGCGCCCTGGCCGTAGCCTGGCAGATCTGCAAGGGCGTGTTCTCACGCGACGGCGGTCTCTCAGCCAATGAGCAGGACGAACCCGCTCAGGTTGCAACCAAAGTAGCGTAACGCTGAAAAGCTGGGGGGCAACCTCAGCAAGTAATAAGCTAAGCAGTAAACAAAGCAGTAAACAAAGCAGTAAACGAAGCAGTAAACAAAGCAGTAACAGACCGGGGATGAGGAAACTCATCTCCGGTTTTTTTTGGGCCATCAGCGTGCCGTTCGCCCAGCCGTACCTCGAACATTTGGTCGGATCCTGCCACAATCCGGGCATGCGCATTCCACAACCCCGCCCTGACACCCCCCTGCGTGACCGCTTTGGCCGTACGGTCGACTACGTGCGCCTGTCTGTTACCGACCGTTGTGACTTCCGCTGCGTGTATTGCATGACCGAAGACATGAGCTTCCTGCCCCGCGAACAGATCATGACGCTGGAGGAGATCGCCCGCTTGGCGCGCAACTTTGTAGCGCTCGGCACCCGCAAGATCCGCCTGACCGGCGGCGAGCCGCTGGTCCGGAGGAACATCCTGGAACTGGTGGAAGAGATAGGGTCGTTAGGGCTGGCGGACTTCGCGATGACCACCAACGGCAGTCGCTTGGACAAGTTCGCTGAGCCGCTGCGGGCGGCAGGGCTACACCGGCTCAATATCAGCCTGGACTCCCTTGATCCGGCGCGTTTCCGGCGCATCACCCGTACCGGGGAGCTGAGCCGTGTGCTTGAAGGTATTGACGCGGCTCGCGCAGCCGGATTCCGCGGTATCAAACTGAATACCGTAGTCATGAAGGGCCGGAATGACGATGAGATACCCGAACTTGTCGCCTTCGCCCGGGACAAGCAGGTTGATATCAGCTTTATCGAGGAGATGCCGCTAGGGGTCATTACAGAGCACGACCGCGGCGAAAGCTTCTGCAGCAGCGAAGAGGTTAGGCGCATTATCGGGCAGCGGCACGAACTGGTGCCATCAACTGCCGATAGCGGCGGCCCGGCGCGTTACTACCGCATGCCGGACAGTCAGATCAAGGTCGGTTTTATCTCTCCCCATTCCCACAACTTCTGCGCGAGCTGCAACCGCGTGCGCGTCACCGTTGAGGGCAGGTTGCTGCTTTGTCTGGGCAATGAACATTCGGTGGACATGCTGCGGGTGCTGAGGTCACACCCGGCCGATGACGCCAGGGTGCAGGCGGCCATTATTGCTGCCATGGATCTCAAACCCGAGCGCCATCACTTCAGCCGTGATGGGGATGTGCAGGTGCTGCGTTTTATGAATATGACCGGCGGCTGAACCGGTAGAAAGCTCGAGAAGTCCGCGGCCTGCTCAGGGCAGTAGTTGCACCGGTAACAGGTGTCCTTGCGGTCAAACACTGCCTCGTAAACCTCTGCCCAGTAAACCTCTGCTCTAGCGACTCAATTGCATCAGGCGACCCGGATCGGGGATAACCAGCTTATTGCGGTTGACGCGCACCAGGCCACTGCCTTTCAGGTCGTTCAGCAGGCGTGAGAAGGTCTCCGGTTGCATGGCCAGGCGGGAGGCCACCAGGCATTTGGGCAGAGGCAGCTCCACTTCCCCATTGAGCTTGACGCCGTCTGGCAGGAGATCCAGCAGGTAACGCACCAGCCGGTCCCGGGCATTCTGGACCGTCATGATCTCCAGGTCGTGAAAGCGTGACACCGCGCGGGCGGCAAAGTGCGCCAGGGCGTTCTCGGCGTAGTCCGGGCGGCGCCGGATAATTTCCCGGTAGGCCTGGATCGGGATCATCAGCACTTCGCTGCGCTTGAGCGACTCGGCATAGCAGGCGTAGCGGGCCGGCTTGGCGTAGATCATGACTTCGGCGAAGCAATCGCCCGGGTTAAGGCTGTCCAGAGTACGTTCGAAGCCGGAGAAGTCGAGGCGGTAGAGACGCAGCCGACCAGACAGCACGAAGTAGAAGTGTTGCGCATCGCTGTCCTGGCGGTACAGCAGCTCGTGGTTGCTCAGGCTCACGCGACGCATCTGCTGGCTGATACGGTCGAAGTCCTCCGCCTCGAAGGTATTGAACAACGCGTGTCCGCGGATCATCTCCAGGCTGGAGTCGATCAGGTCGTGCGTCAGCGCGTCGGTCATCAGGTGCGCGGCGGTGGAGCTCACTACGTGCGATACGTTCATCGCGTTCCCCTTAAAGTTGTGCGGCAAGGAAGGCCTTGGCCGGGCAGCACGCCGGGACGGGCTTCGTCCCGGCTTAACGGCTAACCGGCTGTCATTCAGCTTCTATGCTTATGGTACGGCCCGAACTGCCGCGTCGCGCTCCCCCGTTGGGGGTAGATCGACGGATGAGAGGGGGTAGAACCGATTTTCGTCAAGGATTTGCAACGCAGCATCGGCTATGGACGTGGCCCGTCACAGCTTTGCCGTGCGGTGATCCTGAAGAGGCTTCCCGGCGGCAGCGCAGGCAGAGTTGCGCAGCGTCTCTGACTTGGTCAGAACTTCCGATTTTGTCAGCACCAGCAGCAGCACCAGCGCCAGCAGGGTAATGGCGATGTGCGCCACCGGCGCAAGCTGGCGTTCGTAGGCGGACTGCACCAGTGGCACGACCAGATAGGTAAACAGAACACCCAGCATGCCGCTCGTGTAGCAGGTCAGACTCAGCCCCAGCCGCCGTCGCGGGCTGTGGCTGGCCACATACTGCAAGCCAGCGCCGAACAGGCCGCCGGCGAGGGAAAAGCCGATGCCGGTCAGGATGAGCCCAGGGGGCTGTCCTGCCTGAAGTACCGCAACCAGCGCGACCACGAGACCGGCTAAGCAGCCGGCGATAACCCTGCGGCCGCCAAGCCTGCGTGCCAGTCCGCCCATGGCCACGGCGGCAACGGAGCCCAGCAACACAGGGATCGCCAGTAGCAGGGCGAAAGGGTACTCGTAGAGTGCCAGCGTCGGATCCAGCTGGTCACTCAGCATGGCGAACAGGGTCCAGCTGGCGGAAGCGGTAAACAACGCGACGGTCGACAGCGGCAGCACCACGAGCAGCGGGCTCGGCACGCCTGCTCCGTTGAGAGGCTGATCGGCTTTCATGCGGTTTGCCCAGATAATGTCAGGAGACACAGTTTTCCCCGGTGGAGCCGTTCAGGTCAACGAACCTGTGGTGGGAGACCACCAAGGTGGTAGTCGTATCCCAGGAGGGGTAGTTGGTGGCTTGTTGGCGGGTAGTTGGCGGCTAGTTAGATGGCGGTCGGCTGGTTTTTGAGCAGCGGGTCTGGCACCGGATTAATCACCGTATTGCCCAGAAACTGACTGAGGTACTCGCCGTCGCCGCTTAACTGCTACCATCAATCTCTGCTGATACTGCGCCAATGGCGCGCGAGGAGCCGGAACCCTACTATGTTTTTTCTACAGGACTCTCTGATCCGTCGCATGGGCCTGATGCTGGCCGCGATCAGTCTGGTCGCCCTGGTCAATATCGGCCTTTCTTTTACGGTGTCCCAGAGCATTGAAGGCAGCGCAACTGCGATCAATATGGCGGGCTCCCTGCGCAAGCAACTCTATTTCTCGCTGGCGCAGTGGCACCAGGCCCGCAGCGAATCAGGCGTTGATAATCAAGCTGCACGTATTGCAGCACTGGACCAGTTTGACCAGCGCCTCGCACACAATGAGCTGTTGGCGATGATACCGGATAGCCTCGAGCATCCGACCGCGCGGCAATACGCAACGATCGTCACGGCCTGGCGAACGGATATCCGGCCCATGCTTGCACGTCCGGCCCAGGGGCTCGATCCCGAAGCCGTCAATGCGGCGGTGGCGGACCTTACTGTTGAGCTGGAGTCGCTGGTTGCGTTGCTGGAGGAGCGCACAGAGTCCCGCATCCAGCTGATGAATCTGGTGCAGGGCGTCAGCCTCGTTTTCACGGTGTTGGCGATCGCGCTCATGCTCTACGATATCCGCAATAATATCGTGCGGCCGCTCAGGCGGCTTCTGGGGGTAGCGCGGGCGGTCGCAAAGGGCGACTTCAGCCAGAACTCAGGCCTTACGGGAACCGATGAGCTCAACAAATTGGGCCAGGCCCTCGACCAGATGACAGAAGCGCTAGAGGCCAGTTACCAGGGGCTGGAGAACCGGGTCGAACAGAAAACCCGGGAACTGGCACGGAGTCACTCTGTGCTGGAGCTTCTCCACGGCGCCAGCCGTTCGCTGTACAGTAACGGCGACCTCTGCGAAGCGTCGGTGCCTCTGCTGCAGCAGATGGAAGATCTCCTCGGTATTGGCCCGATCAAACTGTACCTGCACGATCGCAACGCACCGGAACCCGTCGAAGTCGTGACCACCGCGAGCAAAGACCGGCCGTTCTACTGCCGTGACCATAGCTGCAACGCCTGCCTGATCACGCCACAGGCTTTTGAGGCCCTGCCGAACAAAGATGCTGATGGCAAGCGGCTGCTGTTGCCTATCCGGACTGCTAGCCACCTGCTGGGCACGCTGGAGGTCTGGTATCCCAGGGACCAGACCCTGCCGGACACTTCCCGCCGTTTGCTGGAAACACTCAGCGACCAACTGGCAACGGCCGTCTTCCTGCAGCGCCAGATCACCGAGCAGCAGCGCCTGACCCTGGCTGAAGAGCGTGCTGTTATCGCCCGCGAGCTGCATGATTCGCTGGCCCAGTCCCTGTCTTATCTCAAGATCCAGGTGGCGCGGCTGCGCAAGCTGGAACAGAAAGATCCCGGCAACGTACCCCGTGCTGAAGTCCTGGACGAACTGAGCACCGGGCTGAACAGTGCTTACCGCCAGTTACGCGAATTGCTGACAACCTTCCGGCTGAAACTGGACACCCCGGACCTGGGCAGTGCATTGCGCGAGACGGTGGCAGAGTTTGGCGAGCGCTTTCCCAGGCCGGTCAGCCTGGTATTTGACCTGCCGCCGCAATTGCTCACGGCGAATGAAGAAATACACGTGCTGCAGATTGTGCGCGAAGCGCTTTCCAATGCGGTGAAGCATTCGGAAGCCGACAGCGTAGAGGTTTCGGTTCAGTTCCGTTCGCCCCGTGTCTGGATTCAGATCGCCGATAACGGCCGTGGTCTGCCCGAAGGCGATCAGCCACCCCAGCATTACGGGCTTATTATCATGCAGGATCGGGCGCGCACCTTGGGCGGGGAGATCAGTGTCGGCAACCGTGAGGGCGGCGGCGTCGCTGTCACCCTTTCGTTCCTGCCGGTCAACCGCAACCTGATCGCCACGCAGGTGTCAGCCTGATCCGCTTTGTCCTGATTAAGATTTCAGACGACGGCTATTCAAGCCGATGACCAAGAGGTGAAACATGCCCGACGATGAATCCAAGGCCAGCATTCTGCTGATAGATGATCACCCGCTGCTGCGGCAGGGGGTGCGCCAGCTCATCGATATGGAAGACGACATGGTCGTGGTCGGCGAAGCCAGCAATGCCCGGGATGGGGTTAAACTCGCGGCAGAACTGGACCCGGACCTGATCCTGCTGGACCTGAACATGCCGGAAATCGGCGGCATTGAGGCGCTGGGCCTCTTGCGCCAGGAGTCCATCAGTTCACGCATCGTCATCTTCACGGTCTCCGACAACGAAGACGATGTGGTCGCTGCCCTGCGGGCGGGCGCGGACGGTTACCTGCTCAAGGACATGGAGCCCGAGGATATGCTGGCCCGGCTGCACGAGGCCGCTGTGGGCAAGATGGTTATCAGCGGCCGGCTCACCACACTGCTCGCCCAGGCCCTGCGCACTCAGAAACCCGAGCTGCCCAAGGCCGACGGCGCCAGTCTTACCCCGCGGGAGCGGGATATCCTGGCGCTGATTGCAGAAGGCCTGTCCAACAAGATGATCGGTCGGCGCCTGGACATCAGCGACGGGACCGTCAAGGTCCACGTCAAACACCTGCTGAAGAAACTCAACCTGCGCTCGCGGGTTGAGGCGGCGGTTTGGGCGGTGGCTGAAGGGATCAGCCGATAAGCGGGGTTCAGATAATTCTGGAAAAACGCTGCTTGGGGTCAAACTGCCGGTAGCGGTCAAAGACCTGACAGATGGCCCGGATTAGCAGGCGTCCCTGGGGCTGTACGGTAAGGACCCCCGCCTCGTCCGTGATCAGCCCGTCGTTGATCATGGGTTTCAGCCGGCTGAGTTCGTCGCTGAAATAGCTGTCCAGGTTGTCTCCCCACCGCTGCCGGAAGTGCTCCCGGTCCAGCCGGAACTGGCAGATCAGCTGGCCGATGGTCCAACGGCGCAGACGGTCGTCCCGGGTCAGTTTCAGCCCTTTGTTGATCGCAAGTTCCCCCGCATCAATGCGCGCCTCGTACTCGGGCAGGCTATGCAGGTTCTGGAAATACGCCTCATCCGTCTGACCAATGGCTGAAACCCCGAGGGATACCAGGTCACAATCACTGTGGGTGGTATATCCCTGGAAATTCCGGTGCAGGCGCCCTTCGCGCTGGGCTACGGCGAGGCTGTCGTCGGGTTTGGCGAAGTGATCCATGCCAATATAGACATAACCTTCTTCAAGCAGGCGCCGGATGGTGCTCTGCAGGATGACCAGTTTATCGGCCGGCGAGGGCAGCGTGTCGCCTGCGATGCGGGTCTGCGGGTAGAAACGTTCCGGCAGGTGGGCATAGCTGAAAATGGACAGCCGGTCCGGCGACATCTCGATGACGTGCTCAAGGGTCGCCGCAAACGTTTCGGGCGTCTGGTAGGGCAGGCCGTAGATCAGATCGAGGTTGATGGAGCGAAAACCCAACCGGCGCGCTTCTGTCATGACCCGTTCGGTCATCGCCTGCGGCTGGATGCGATTGACGGCTTTCTGCACCTGCGGGTTCAGGTCCTGGACGCCGAGACTGATCCGGTTGAAACCCAATGACCACAGCGACGAGAGCGTGTTGTCGCCCACCTCGCGCGGGTCGATCTCGACACTGTAGTCGCGCTCATCGTCATCCTGCAGGTTAAAAAGCTCACCATAGCCCTGCATCAGCAGGCGCATGACGTCGTCCGGCAGGAACGTAGGCGTACCGCCGCCCCAGTGCAACTGGCGAACCGGGCGATCGGCGCCGAACAGCGGTGCCTGCAGTGCGGCCTCCTTCAGCACCCGCTCGACATAGGGCATCGCCTTGTCGCGCTTCTTGGTGATGACCTTGTTACAGGCGCAGAAATAGCAGAGGTGTGCGCAGAACGGCAGATGGGTATAAAGCGACAGGTCGCGACCGGAGTCCTGGCTGGCGATCGCTGCGGCCCTGAAGTCCTCGACACCGTAGTCGGGTCTGAACTCTATGGCCGTCGGATAAGACGTGTAGCGCGGCCCCGTCAGGTCGTAACGGCGAATCAGAGCTTCATCCCAGACAAAACCCTGTTCCTGGGCGGCGTGGTCAATGGTGTCAGAGCGGTCTGTGGTCATTCATCCTACCCAAGAGTCATAAGGCCAAAACGGCAACGTGGATGGTCGGGCTTTATCCCTGGGCTGGTTTTGCATCCCGTGGGGTAAGTACGCCCAAGCTAACGCCCCGACGCGCGCGATCCAATGATGGAACAAGCCTAACATTTGTCAATTCTCCTGGCCCTTCCCCAGGGGGCGTAGCGGGCCTACCTCTTTCGGGAGAGATACTTCCGGGCGCAGCTCCGCTTCAGGCCATCTTTGGGACCGCGCTGCGGATTTGGGGCCGCTCGGCTCGGAAGGCACCTCAATCAGAACAGGGGTTTATTGATTGCAAGGGTGAAGATCAGCATCAGCTGGACCAGCGCCATGACACTTGCGATCAACCGCACCTGTAGGCCATACCGGGGTTTGAGGGCGATTTTACCGGCGACCACATAGCCGACCAGAAGCAGGATTTTCGCGGTGAGCCAGTGGTGGACAAAGGGCATCCAGCCTGTGACGAACAGCAGGCTGATTGCTGCAGCCAGCAGAAGCGTATCGTTGACGTGGGGAATCCAGCGTAGCGGCGTCGTCCGCCAGCCGGGTCTGCCGAGGGCGTCGAGGCAAAGCCGCAAAACGAACAGAAAGGTCGTCAGATAGGCCGCGCCCATGTGCGTTGCTTTGAGCAGGGGGTACCACTCCATCAGGGTCCTCCACTTTGAATCGAAAGCCGTCCGGGCATCAGGCTACAGGTGGCCACTGGCTCGGCAAACAGGTGTGAACAATAACGGGGCGCCCGTAGGAAGACTATACCTCTAAACAAGTATTCCAGATGCAGCTTAAAAAGCCTAGACTTGGTCTGGTAACGATGCGGTACAGATGCAATAACAAGTGATCAGCAAGGCGCCGGAGCAATTCTATGTCAACCCAACCGAAACAGGACGCAGTTCGGTCCGATTCCAAGCCAGCGGGCCAGGCCTCGTTCTGGCAACTTTTTGCCTATCCGTTCCGCATCTTTTTTATGTCGCTCGCGGTTGTGGCGCTGGTGGTGGTGCCGCTCTGGGTCGGTGTCGTGACGGGCGCGTTTTCCCTGCCACTGGCTTTGCCGGGCGTCTTCTGGCATCAGCACGAGATGATTTTCGGATTTCTCTCGGCGGCGATCGCCGGGTTCCTGCTGACCGCGGTCTGCGTCTGGACGCAAACCGAGCGTACGCACGGTATCCGGCTGCTAATGCTGTGGTTGGTGTGGCTGGGCGGGCGGCTGTTACTGCTCCTGGGCGCGGATCTGCCGGACTGGCTGGTGCATGGCGTGAACCTGGCGTTCCTGCCCCTCGTCATGCTCGACGCAGGCTGGCGGGTGTGGCATGCGCGCCAGCATCGGCAACTGATGCTGCTGGTCGTGCTGGGGTTGCTCTGGGTCATGCAGGTCGGTTTTGTCATCAGGCTGGAACAGGTCTTTATTCACGGCGCGCTGGTCATGAGCCTGGCCCTGATAAGCATCGTCGGCGGGCGCATTACGCCGGCGTTCACTATTAGCTGGTTGCGGCAGCGCGGCGGTGACGCGGACGCGGTTCAGATCCGGCCGCGCCTCGACAAACTGGTGCTGGCCACGATGGTGGCGCTGCTTGTCGCGGTGGTGCTTGAGCTCGTGCTGGTTGCTGGCGTGCTGGCGGCGATCGGGGCACTGCTGACGCTGGTGCGGCTCGCTGGCTGGAAAGGCTGGCTGGCGCGGCAGGAGCCTCTGCTCTGGATACTGCACCTGTCGATTCTTTGGGTGCCCGTGGCGCTGGCGCTGCTCGCAGGCGTCAAGCTGCTCGACTGGCCGGCCACCGCCTGGGCCCATGCTGCCGGTACCGGCGCCATCGGCAGCTTGATACTGGGCGTGATCGCGCGGGTCTCACTGGGCCACAGCGGTCGGCCGATGGTACTTCCCGGCGGCATGGTACTGGCGTTCGTGCTGATCCAGGCCGCGGCGCTGATACGGGTGCTCACCGCATTGGAAATACTGCCCTGGGCCGGCGGTGTCCACCTGAGCACGGTGCTCTGGATTATCGCCTACGGCATCTTTGCGGTGCGATATTTCAAGGTTCTTGCCAGCCCACGCGCGGATGGCCGGCCGGGCTGATCCCGCGCTAGTCATCCCTGCAGCCAACTTGCACAAGCCCGCGGGCAGTCAAATTTCTCCAACCGTCGGTCAACGGTAAGCCCGCCCTGGTGGGCTACTGTTGACCTCTTACCCGACCTCCGGTCGCATTCAAAGCGAGTTCACCATGCTTCAGCACGATACGCCAGCGTCCCAAAAACAAGTTCCAGCGTCCCGGAATGAACCGACCGCGCCTGCTGAAAGCCGTGCGATGCCCGATCACTACGACAAGTCAGACCTCATTGCCTGTGGCGAGGGCCGGCTCTTTCCCGGTGATATCCGCCTGCCGAACAATGAAATGCTGATGATGGACCGGATCACCCGAATCGCGGCGGGCGATGGCAAGTACGGACACGGAAGCCTGGAAGCGGAACTCGACATCAACCCGGACCTCTGGTTTTTCCGCTGTCACTTCCAGGACGACCCGGTCATGCCGGGCTGCCTCGGGCTGGACGCGCTATGGCAGTTGCTGGGCTTCTATCTGGCCTGGAGCGGTGCGGAGGGCAAAGGCCGTGCACTGGGCGCGGGGGAAGTGCGCTTTTCCGGGCAGGTGCTGCCCCAGAACGAGCGCGTCACCTACCGTCTGGATATCAAGCGGATCATGCGGCAGAAGCTGGTCCTGGGCATCGCCGATGGGACGCTTTCCGTCGACGGCCGCGAGATCTACACCGCCAAAAACCTTCGCGTAGGCCTGTTCACGTCTACCGAGGGGTTCTGATGCGCCGCGTTGTGATTACAGGGATGGGCATCGTCTCGAGTCTCGGCCACAACCAGAGCCAGGTGACCGAGTCGCTGCGCCACAGTCGCTCGGGTATAGGCTTCAGCCAGGAACACGCCGAGGCCGGGTTGCGTAGCCATGTCAGCGGCCAGATCAGTCTGGATCTGCCGGCGCTTATTCCCCGCAAGCTGCTGCGGTTCATGTGTCCGGCCTCGGCCTACACCTACCTGGCCATGCAGGAAGCGATCAAGCAGGCGGACCTGACCGAGGCGGATATCCGCAAGCACGCTACGGGCATCGTGATGGGTTCCGGTGGCGCCTCCACCGGGGAACTGATAGATGCGATTGATACCCAGCGTAGTCGGGGCATCAAACGCGTCGGCCCTTACCGGGTACCGCGCACCATGGGCAGTGCGATCAATGCGTCCCTGGCCACGGCCTTCGGCATAACGGGCGTGAACTACGGGATGACTTCTGCCTGCGCCACCAGTGCCCATTGCATAGGCCACGCCCGGGACCTGGTCGCGTGGGGCCGGCAGGACATAGTCTTTGCAGGCGGTGGTGAGGATATCCACTGGACCCTGAGCCTGCTGTTTGACGCCATGGGTGCGCTGTCAACGCGCTACAACGACAAACCCCAGGTGGCTTCGCGAACCTATGATCAGGACCGGGACGGCTTTGTCATCTCCGGTGGTGGCGGCGTTGTCGTCGTCGAAGCGCTGGACCACGCCCTTGCCCGGGGCGCCAACATTCTCGCGGAAATTGTCGGCTTCGGCGCCACCTCAGACGGGGCCGACATGGTCGCGCCCAGCGGTGAGGGTGCAACCCGTTGTATGCAACAGGCGCTGGCCGGCGTCGAAGGGCCGGTGTCCTATGTCAACACCCACGGCACCAGCACCCCAGGCGGCGACATCGTCGAGCTCAAGGCCATGCGCGAGGTCTTCGGTGACCGCATGCCGCCACTCAGTTCGACCAAACCTCTCAGCGGTCACGCTCTTGGGGCGGCGGGCGTGCACGAAGCCATCTACTGCCTCTTGATGCAGCAGCAGGGTTTCATCACGCCGTCGGCCAACATCGACAACCTGGACCCGGACGCAGAGGGCTACCCGGTTGTTCGCCAACGGCGGGAGGCACCGTTACCGCTGGTCATGAGTAACAGTTTCGGGTTCGGCGGCACCAACGCCAGCCTTGTGTTTCAGCAGTCGGA
This sequence comes from Hydrocarboniclastica marina, assembly GCF_004851605.1. Lineage (GTDB taxonomy): Bacteria > Pseudomonadota > Gammaproteobacteria > Pseudomonadales > Oleiphilaceae > Hydrocarboniclastica > Hydrocarboniclastica marina. The sequence continues at coordinate 3,931,411 of NZ_CP031093.1, read as the reverse complement.
GCAGCTATCGCCATGAGTGACATTGAGCGGAAAATCCGCGCGATTGTAGTAGAACAGCTTAACGTCAAGCCCGACCAGGTTACGGGCGAGGCAAAGTTGGTGGAGGACCTGGGGGCGGATTCCCTCGACGTGGTGGAACTAACGATGGCGCTGGAGGAAGTGTTTGAGATAACCATCCCCGACGAACAGGCCGAGGAGCTGGTTACGGTTGATGACGTGCGACGGTACCTGCAGGGCGCGATCGCCGCCAGCTGAGGATCAGAGCCTGTGTCAGGGGGTAGCGCAGGCCGCGACACGGAACACCGCGGGTGATATGCCGGTCCAGCGCTTGAAGGCACGGCTGAAAGCGCTGAGCTCCGAAAATCCCAGTAGCTCGGCCACTTCAACCAAAGGTCGATGACGTTCACGCAGATAGGTGACAGCCTGCTCGCGCCGAACCTCTTCAAGCAGCTCCAGAAAAGTCATGTCCTCCTCTTTCAGTTTGCGGTAGAGCGTGTGACGACTCATGTTGAGTCGGGATGCGACGCTGTCGACCTTGACGCGTCCGGTGGCCAGTTCCCGGGCGATGATCGGCCGCACCTGGACGCTGAAGCTGGCTGACGGCGAAAGGCGGCACTGGATGAGTTGCCAGAGCCGCTGCAATTGGCCGGGCGACAGTGATTCGGCCGGGGTTGCCAGCTGCTCGGCGGAAAGCTCGGCGTAGTGCGCTACATCCCGCTCTGAGTAGCCGGCGGTCTGCAGATAGCTGACCATTGCGTCGATCAGATTCCGGAGTGCTTCTGTTGGCATTGCGTAGGTCCTCGGGCCGCGGCGGTGAGCCGGTAGTCCGGCTGGATGTCAGGTTAAGGTGATCTGCCGAGGTTAGTCCGAAATTCCCTGCGTGCCTTGAGCTGGATCAAGTCGCGCCAAGATCTTTCTCTTTATTGTCCCCGTCCTGTTTCGTCGATACGTCGTCGCCACCGCCGCCATCGCATCGCCACGCCGTTTTCCGTCAGCCGTAGCTTCCTTCTGATGTGGGCCCTGAAAGCGATCACCAGTGGCCTCGGCGGCGGTCGTGTCAGGTTTGAAGCTAGCCGTTAAAAACCCCTAGCCGCCCTTAACCGCTGGTAACTGGTCGGTGCGGCGGGCGCTTGCTAGTTTGGAAGCTATCTGGACGAAGGGGGGCAAACAGGGCAACTGCCAGAAGCTGGACGAAGGGCAGAGGTGGCTCCTGGGCACCGTTTTTCGGCAATAAAGGTTGGAATATCAAGTAATTAAAATTACGTAATCTTATGTATCCTGATGTAACGTTGTGAAACAGCCGGTAGTTTTTTGCTAAACACGCTCAAACTTTGAGCTTCGGCTCATTATTTGTCGCATGCGTTGGGATATGATTCAGAAAAATACGAGATCGATGTGATGATCAGTATCCGCGCGTTGGCAGGCAAGTTAGGCAACCCCCTCGACTGGAGTTCATGCGGCAAGGCCCTGCTCCTGCTTGGGATTTCGCTTTTCTACCACGTGCAGTACACCTGGACAGCGCACTACCTGCTCGGTCGCGATGATCGGGAGCAGCTGGTCAACGTCGCCAACGTTGAGCACCTCATCAATAATTTCCACCTGCTGGTGGCGCTCACGGTTGTCCTGTTCGCGCTGATCCCGATTTTTCGCCGAACATACGGTGATCGTGTCTGGTATGAGTACCTTGCGGCCGTCTATTACGGTTTATCGCTCTGCTACTTCAGCTACACCATCGGTACTCTGACGCTGCCGACTGGCGCGGCGCTAGCCGGCACCCCCGTGGTAGGTTTCATTTTCTTCAACCGGGGGGCCATCCTTACCGCGCTTGGCCTGTCACTGGTTGCACTGATCGGTATCTCCTACGCAGCGGCGGTCGGCTATATCCCGTACGCGCCCATCATCCTGCACCCCCTGGGCGCCAATGGACAGTTGTCGATGGAGTGGATGACGCTGATGTATATCTATACCGCGCCGCACCTGGTCGTCCTCATTCTGCTTGCTTATTATGTTCTACGCCGCTGGCGCCAGCGCGAAGACGAAGTGCGGTTGCTGAGCCTGACCGATGTACTTACCGGCCTGGCGAACCGTCGCAGCATTCTTTCCTATCTCAACCGGGAACAGGACCGCAGCGTCCGCCAGGGAGTGCCGCTTACCGTGCTGCTGATGGATCTGGATAACTTCAAACAGATCAATGATAGCTGGGGCCACCCGGTCGGCGATGAGATACTGGTCAAGGTCGGGCACGTCCTGCGGGATGCAGTGCGACAGAATGATCAGGTCGGTCGATTTGGGGGTGAGGAGTTCTTGATCGTGTTGCCGGGGACGGATGTGCCGGGCGCTATGCTGCTGGCAGAGCGCTGCCGTGCGGCAATCGCTGACATTTCAGTGAGCGTGGGCGGTGGCCAGGATCTGAGGGTTACAGGGAGCTTCGGCTTGTTCTGCAATGTCAGCGACCGGACGCTTGAGGTTCAGGATATGCTCCGGTTCGTCGACGAGGCGCTCTATCTCGCCAAAGAGCGGGGTCGCAATCGCATCGAAATCAGTAAAGGCCGCCCGCCCTCGCCGGGGCTGCTCGGCACCCATAACGGCGCACTCATCGGTGCGCCAACTATGAGGTGATACCGGTTCGACGTCCGGGTGGGAGGTTGCGCGGCGCCTAGCGAGGTGTAACAACCATTTCGCTGTTGTTGACTTCAATGTTCTGCATGAACACGTTGCCCATGGCCGGTCTGTCACTCCCCCGTACCCGGATATTTTCCAGCGAAACCTGATCGATACGTTCGGGTACATCGACCTGGAAGGCGCCGTTTTCATAAACGCGATCGTCACTTGAGCCTGCGTAGTGAACACCCGTCACGCTGAGGTCGTACTTCAGCCCGGAGCGCCGTCTCAGGATGTCCGATGCCTCCGCCATTACTTCTGCAAAAGAATCCTCTGCAGACTGCGTCGTCGTTTCGCCCTCGCTACCGGGCGCGGGCTTATCCCGGACCATTTCACCGGCTGCAGCGCTGGTCCCTGCCGGGCCAGAGATTGCCTGATTCTCCAGGTCTTGCGGGGACAGCGGCTCGACCGCGAAAACGGGCGCCGCCAGCAAAAACAGCAGTATGCGTTTCATGGGTGTCTCCTCCGATGAGAGGCGGTTCGGATCGGGAACCGCTGGTTCAGCATACCGCATTGACCCGGAATAGCCGATGGCAGACAGGTTACGACTCTTTTTGAGCCAGGTTGGCGGTAGCTGGAGCCCCGCCTCTTGCGCTTTTGCGGGTGTGCCAGCAGAGAAAAATGCTTCCGAGCATCAGCAGGCTCGTACAGGCGAACAAGGTGCGGAAACCACCCGTCCACTCGATCATCGGCCCGGCCAAAGCAGGCCCCAGCAACTGACCGGTAGCGAAAAAAAGCGTTACGAAACTGACCGCGACCGCGGCATGACGCGGATGTACCGTTTCGGTCGACGCGGCAAGCACCGAGGTGAATAACCCTGACATGCACAACCCGAGAATGACGTAGTGCGCTACAAACACAGGAAGCGTCGGCCAGATAACCGGCAGAACCTGACCCAGGAACGAAAAGCCCATGCTCAGCACCAGCGAATTGGATCGTCCGATGTGGTCCGAGATCCAGCCCCAGGCTGGCCCGGCGAAAATCGCGAGCAAGCCCATCATCGACGCCAGGCGGCCCGCGGTCAGCGCCGGTATACCTGAGTCCAGGGTATAGCTGAACATGAATAGCGACTGCACAATGTAAGTCGCCCCTACCACGCCGTAAACCAGTCCTACCGTTATCACATGGGGGTTCTTGTAGACGCCGGCGCGCACCAGGGGCAGCGGTATCTGCGCCGAGTCGCTCGTGGCATTATGAACCGGCGGATTGCGCAGCATCATGATCGCCACAACCAGCACCAGCGCGCCGGCGCAGGCAAACAATGCCCAGACGGTGCGCCAGTCATAGGGCGTCTGCCCTGATGTAAGGTAGGGCACGAGCGCCCCCGCGATCAGCATCCCCAGTCCGACGCCGCCATTGGCAAAGCCGATTACGGCGCCACGACGGTTAGGAAACCAACTGCCGAGTAACGAGATGAGCGGTGTGTAACCGAATGCGGTACCGAACCCCAGTAGCGTCATCATCACCATCAAGGCGACATAATCCGATACCAGGCTGAGGCCGACGAAACCCGTTGTGGCCAGGCAGAGCCCGATGATGATGGCGAGCCGCGCACCCCAGCGTGCCGCAAACGCCCCCGCCACCATGACCAGGATCAGGTAGCCCAACGCGGTCACCGTGCCCAGGTTGGCCGCCGCCGCATAGCTGAGCCCCAGTCCTTCACGCATAGCCGGGAGCACAAGTCCGTAAGCCAGGCGTGCGAACACCACCAGAACGATAGTGCAGAGCATGCCGGTGGCAACCATGGGTACCAGGGGCGGACGACTTGAAGGGGAAGACATATAAACCTTGCGTAGGTTGCTATCTAAGCGATTGTAGCGCGGTCGGGGCGAAGAACCCAGCCAGCCTTGAACCAGGCACCTTGAACCAGACACTTTGAGCGAGGCATTTTGAAAACGGTGTGTGCTGCGGCAGTAACCTGTGCGTCCCGGTGGATCAACCGGGCTTTGAGCGGAGGCTTTACAGGAGGTTGGGGGACGGGGCGGATTGCGGCCTTTGGCCGGACTGCTGGCGCGGAATCACCAGGGGATAGCCTTCAGGCAATAGCTCGACCCGTGCATCGAGGCCGTAAACGCTAGCCAGGTTCTCTTCAGTCAGCACGGTCCCGGGGTCACCCTCGGCGAACACTTGGCCGTTATTCATCAGTATCAACCGGTCGGCATACTGGGCGGCCAGGTTGAGGTCATGCACCGCCACCAGCAAACCAGCGCCGTCCATTGCCAGCTGTTTCAGCCTCTGAAAGATCAGCTGCTGGTGGGCGGGATCCAGGGCCGAGCTGCACTCGTCGAGCAGAAGCAGGCGCGGGCCCGGCTGGTCCCAGATTTGGGCCATTACACGCGCGAGCTGGACGCGCTGTTGCTCGCCACCGGATAAGGTTGGCACCAGGCGCTGCTGCAATGACGTAATGTCGAGCAACGCCAGTAGCTCATCAATAACCCGCGCGCGCTGGCGGACGTTTTCGCGAGGTCTGCCCAGCGCGATCACTTCCCGGGTCGTCAGGGGGAACTGCAGGTCGACCTTTTGCGGCATAACCGCACGGTGACGGCTAAGGGCTGGGCGGCGCCAGCTATGCAAAGGCTTGTTTTGTAGCTGGATCTGACCACGGTCTGCGTTGACCTCACCCGCAAGAGCGCGAACCAGCGTCGATTTACCGGCGCCGTTTGGCCCGAGCAGGGCGACAAGCTGGCTGTTATCCACGGTTAGGTCGATATTGGAAAGAATGCGGCGGCGGCCCAGGCTCACACTCAGGCCTGCGACGCTCAACAACGGGCCAGCTCCGGCCGTCAACTGCGTAAGCGCCAGATTAGGGGCCGGCACGGTATGCTCCTCGGGTAGCGGATAGTTTCAGCATCAGACAAAGCGGTTTCGTAGCAGTAATACCAGGAAGAACGGTCCCCCCAGCAAGGCCATCACCAGGCCGATGGGCAGCTCCGCCGGCGCTACGATGACGCGGGCCAGGCAGTCTGCCGCCACCAGCAGCGCTGCACCACCCAGGGCGCACCCGGGCAGCAGCAACCGGTGGCCAGCACCCAGCAATTGGCGCATGAGGTGGGGCACCACCAGGCCGACAAAACCGATAAGCCCGGTCACTGCCACGGCAGCACCGACACCCAGCGCGACGAGCAGGATGGCGCCACGCTTGACCCAGTCTGTAGAGAAGCCCAGATGTCCGGCCACGGCCTCCCCCAGCAGGAATGCGTCCAGCGCTCTGGCCAGAAAGGGTGCAACAGTGAGCGTCAACAGCATCCACGGTCCCGCTACCCAGAGGTCAGACCAGCCCGCGTGGGCCAGGCTGCCCATGGTCCAGAAAGTCAGGGAGCGCAGCGCACTGTCGTCGGCGTAGAACGTCAGTAGCCCGGTGCCCGCACCGGCGACAGCGTTGATGGCAATGCCTGCTAGCAGCAGCAGCGCGACGCTGGTCTGGCCCTGGCGCCGGGCGATGCGCCAGGCCAGGAGGGTAGTGACGATGCCCCCGGCGAAGGCCGCCAGGGGCAATGCCCAGCGACCCAGCGTAGTCGTCCAGCCGGCCAGTCCCGTGGTGCCGAGTACAATCACGGCCACCGCACCGAGCGCGGCACCGCTGGAAACCCCGATCAGCCCCGGGTCCGCCAGCGGGTTGCGGAACAATCCCTGCAACAGGGCCCCTGCTACGGCCAGGACGGCGCCCGTCAGCAGACCCAGCAGCAGCCGGGGCAGACGCACATCGCGGAGTACGAAGTGCGCGGTTGAGTCTTCGGTAAGGGTGCCGGTCAACGCCTGGGCCAGTTCCGCCGCGCCAATGGGGTAGGCACCGTTGGCCAGGGCCAACACTGCGACGGCGGCCACCGCGATGACCAGCCCGCCGTAGCTCAGGGACAGGGGTAGGCGCGTGACGCTGTCAGTGTGCATCGGCCCACGATTTACCCGAACGGGACACTAGTTTCCCAGGATGCGGCACGGCCGCGGCCACAATCCGCATGGCTTCGGGCAAGCGCGGGCCAAAACCCAGCAAAAGCATGGCGTTGGCCGTCACCCGGTGGCCGTTTTGCCAGGCTTCCAGCCGGGTGATTGCGGGCCAGTCCTCGGCGCGAAACTGGCCCGGGCTGGCTTCGGCGATGACGATGACATCTGGCTTAGACGCCAGCAGGGCCTCCCGGCTGGCGGGTTTGTAGCCGCTGCTGTCTGCCATGACATTCTGTAGTCCCAGGGACTCTAGCAACGCGTGCGCTGCGGTATCCCGACCGCCAAGCATGACGCCGTGGCCGCCCGCCGCCAGTAGGACCAACGCCCTTGCGCCGCGCCTGTCCGCCATCAGCCGGACTACCGCGTCCAGCTCTTCGTTAAACCGCGCGGTGAGTGACCGCGCCTGGGCGCTGCGTCCCAACAGTTCACCCAGTGCATGGATGCGGTCGACGGCGGCCTGCGGCGTTCGCGCCACGGGTAGCGTTACCACTTCCACGCCAGCCGAGACCAGGCGATCCAGCGTCTGCGCCGGCCCGGCCTCGTCCGTGGTGATCAGGTGAGTCGGGTGGAGGGAAAGCACACCTTCGAGGGGCAGGGCGCGCAGGTAGCCCACCCGCGGCAGGTTGCCGATAACGTCCGCCGGGTAATGGCTGGTGGTATCGACAGCCGCCAGGAGCGAAGCTGCACCGAGGGCGACAATGGTCTCGGTAACGGCACCGTCAGCACTGACCAGGCGTGGCTCCGCATGGGCCAGCGGCGCCGCCAACAACAGTCCCAGCGGTGCGGCCCACCAGAATGACAGGGTCATCAGGGCGGCAAACCGCAGGCTCAACCGCATAGCGCGTCCTCCAGGGTTTCAATTTCGGTGCGCCAGTCGGCGTTTTCGGGCTGCCCCGGCTTGCGGGCGCCGAACAGTGTGATGACCAGCTCGCCCCGGGCGTCATAGCCTTCGATAGAGGTGACAATGCCGTCGCTGCTGGGACGTCGCACGCGCCACCACTGATGAATCAGCGCGGTATTGGCATGCAGGTTGAAGCCCGGGTCGAGCACATTGAGCCAGTCCTTGATCGGCACAATCTTGTTGAGCGAGCCGGTAAAGATCTGGACGAGGCCGGGATTGCCGACAAACACCATGACCGGGCAGTGGCTCTGGCTGAGGCGATGGAACAGCAGGTCCGGCATCAGACTCTCCGGCGCGGTGGTTTTTTTGTCGGATGCCACCGTGGCTGACGCCTGCAACAGCCGGGCATGCTCGTTGCCGACCAGCTCCAGCGCGGTCAAACGGTCCACGCTGTGGCGCTTGAGCAGGGCATTGAAGTGGTGCACATCGCGCAGGTTCAGCCAGCCGTCGCGCAGGCTTTCGGCGTCGATGTTTTCCGGCGCTGTGCGCGACGCTGGCTGGCGCGGAGGCGCGATGACCGGCGCTACGGGCTCGGGATCAATGAACCGTCCCACCATTGCTGCCCAGATAACGCCGTCGGTATTATCGGTACGGTAGATTTTCTGGATCGCCTGACCGGCCCCGTCGAAAAACTGCAAGCTCTCGCGCAGGCCCGAGCGGACCTCCTCGAACACCCGGAAGCCATAGCGCCACTGGTTAAAGAACACGCGCACGTCGATCTGTCCGAGCGCCAATCCCATGGCGCCCGAGCTGGAGGTCGTGAAGTCTTTGAACTGACCGGTGACCTCATGCACGACGGCTTCGTTGCGGGCCAGCACCATGACTTCACCGACTGCCTCCATCGCCTGTAACAGCGCGGGGAACTCCGGGCGCAGGGCAAGCCTTGTCTCGGCAGAACGGCACAGCAACAGCTCCAGTTCGCTGACCTGAAGCTGTTGGGCCGCGTTGCGGATTCTCAGTTGCGGCTGTTCCTGCCGGAGCTCAGCCCAGCGCTCGCAGAGTGCCGAGAAATGGGTTTCGCCTGGTGTGGTCTGGGTCATCTGCAGCATCAGTTGGGCTCCTTCAGATCAACGGTTTTCCAGCGCAGGGTGGGGAAGCCGCTGGTGCTGTCGTCGGCGTAGTAGCCCGTGACCTGGAGTGCATACACGGGCGACTCGTCATCGGTGCTGTCGGTATCGATCAGGTAGACGCGGTAGTTGGGCCAAAGCTGGTGCTGGCCTTGCAGGTTGTAGGCGTACCACGACGCATCGGTGAATACGCCGCCAGTGGTGTCGGCCTGATAACGGGCACTGAGGTTGGCACCGCTGGCGTCCGTGGTTGCGCTGGTAAAGGTACTGAGGTCGGCCCATGCGAACGCGCCGAATACACCGCCATCACCCGTGCCTGAAGGCCCGCTGTTACTGCGCAGGTAGAGGTCCCGGCCGCTGAAACCCAGCTTTGTATCCCAACTTTCGGTATCGCAGCCGACCGTGGAGCCGCTATCAAAATCGAAGCAGCTTTCGCCGCCGGTGGCCGGGATGGTACCGGTGAAAACAGTACTGGAGGTGAAGGTGGCCTGGCCGGCCGGCTGTACGTCAAAAACCAGCTCGAAGCTTTTTATGCCCTCGCCGGTGCGAGTGGGGAAATCGAACTCGCTAACCCGGACGCGGGCGTAGCTGTCGCCTTCGGCAGAGCGGACCAGCCAGCCATTTGCGTCATTCGCCGCCATGTTGCCAGTGGCCATGTCGTAGCTGTACCAGTCGTCTGCGAATGAGCTGGCGATAGCGTCGCGGGTCCAGGCTGCCGGCTTTTCCATTTCGGCCTGCAGGTGCTCCAACTCGGTTTCGGCTGTGGCGTTGAGGAAGACGTTGTTGTCCGGCTCGCCACTGGCGGTATAGAAATCGTCCTGATTGACGCCGACCGCGCCGACGACATTGCCGGGGCCAGAGGCGCCGCTGTTCAGCTGGATGTTGGTGCGCTTGAAGGCCATGTGCCATGCAGTCGAGCTGGCGGCTTCTGCTTCGGTCAGGGCCAGTACTTCACCGCTGGTGAGGTTGAGGTAGGCCGCGCTGTCGTGGTCGCTCGCGTCAATCTGGCGCGTACTGATGTCTGTTTGCTGCTCTTCCCCCTGGGGCTGTTCGACGGCCTCCGGGATGGCTTCGCTGTCGTCACTATCGCTGCCGCAACCGGTCAGCAGTACGGCGAGCATCGCCGTGGAAAGAATCGAACGGTTACTCTTCATGGTTTCTTCCTTGTTTTCTGTTTCAGTGAGGGTCTGGTTTGGACATTTTTGAGCGCGTGCTTTAGGGGAGAATCGCTATCGGTCCGGGCCGAATCCCAGCGTCAAACCGGCATAGATATAGCGCCCGTACACAGGGCTGAAGTCGTCGGGATCATCGAAGTTGCGCTGGGTATCGGTGAGGTTGTCGATGCCCGTGAACAGCCTGAGTGAGCGGCCGAGATCCTGATTGAGCTTGAAGTCGACCGTGGTAAACGCCGGCGACTCTGCGCCGCTGTCGGCGTCGACGGTCTCGTCGCTCTGGCTGCGAACGCGCACCAGCCAGCTCATCCCCGGCACAGGCGCCAGGCCATCCACGGCGAACTTAGCCTGGTGCCGGGGGCGGCGCGTGAGGGGCTGCCCGGTGTCCAGGTCTTCAGCGTCCATATAGGTGTAACCCAGGGAGAGCTTCCAGCCGTCCCGCCACTGCCAGCCAGCCGTGCTCTCGAAACCCTGGGTGCGGGCGCGGTCGGTGTTGGCGTAGCGGTAGACCTGTACGCCATCGTTACGGGCGGCGGTGGCGGCAGGGTCAAGCTCGGTCTGCACCAGCTGGTCAATGTCATTGCGAAAGGCGTTGATCTCGAACCAGGCTGTATTGCGGTAGCTCAGGCCCCAGCCCAGCTGATAGCTGTCAGATTCCTCCGGCTCCAGTGCGGTGCTGCCCTCGACCACATAACCCAACTGGCTGTGGTCAAAGCGGTAATGCCGTTCCTTGAGGTTGGGTACGCGATAGCCCGCCCCCCAGCCACCGCGCAGGTACAGGTTGAGGTCGGCGCTCTGGTAGAGGTCATAGCGGGCGTTGAGCTTGGGCGCTACATGCCCGCCGAAATCGGAATCGTGCTGGTAGCGCAGGCCCCCGCTCCATTCCCAGCTTTCGCTGGCGAACCAGGTATCCTGCAGCCAGAGTTCGCGGGTGTTCTGGGTGAACTCGCCGGCCTCAGCAAGTTCCGATGCGCCGTCCTTGTGCTGCTCCAGGCTGGCATGATTGAAGTCGGTGCCGAGCTGGAGCTGGTGGTCTTCGAGGGGTTCAATCTGGGTCCAGCCAGAGGCACGGGACAGGGTATGGGTGGCGTCGCGCCGGTCGAAGCGACTGCTCGCGGTATATTTCTCGGTCGTGTTCTCCAGATCTTCGTGGAGCAGGCTCCAGTGCCACTCGGGGCTATCCTCTGAACTATTCCCAGAACTGGCTCCAGGACGATGTTCGCCATTGAGGACGCCGCGCCAGCGCTCCGCAGTCTCTTCTTTTCCTGCATTCTGATTATTGCCAGGGCGTTCGAGCAGGTAGCGGGACATGCCCTCTTCGAGGAAGTAGCCAAACTCTGCTGAAAGCCGGTGCTGGGGGTCTGGCATCCAGTCCAGCCGGGTCGCCAGTTGACTGCGTTCCACCGCGTCCCCAGGGCGCGCCCAGGTGGCGGGCTCGGGATCGACCCCGTCGTTTTCCTGACGGGCCGCCGAGATGCGCCAGCGCAGCTTTTCACCGCCCATACTCAGGTTTGTCTGGAGGTTGCGCCGGGCGAAATCCACTGCTTCGCCGTCCGGGTTCTGGTCACCGTAGCTGCCGCCATCGACAGTGACTTCCCCGGCAATTCCCGGCGACACTGGCCGGGTAATGATGTTTACCACGCCGCCCATGGCCGCGCTGCCGTACTGGGCGGAAACCGCCCCTTTCACCACTTCAATGCGTTCGATGTCGACGGTGCTCAGCTGGGTCACATCCATGGCAGAGCCGGTCGTGGCCGTCATGGGCTGGCCATCGATCAGCACCCGCACGCGGTCGGCATTGAGACCCTGCATCCAGACTTCATAGCCGGCTTTGCCGTGGATTTCCCGGAGCAGGACGCCGGGCACGTTCTCGAGGGCTTCCTTTACGTCACGGGCATGGGTGTTGTGAATTTCCTCGGCGGGGACCACTTCGGTACGTACCGGCGTGTCGCTGACTTTGCGGGGCGAGCGGGTGCCAGTGACGACTATCTGGTCCAGCTGCCGGACTGAGGGGGCCAGGGCGAGAGACGCTGTGTCGGCTCCGAGCGCCGGATTGCTTGCGGTAAGCGCGAGCCAGACAGAACAGCTCGTCGCCCCTCGAGATAACGCCCTCCTTAACATGATCCTCTCCGGCTGTAATACTAATGCGAATCATTATCATTATAGTTTGACGGGGAGTCAACAGATCTGTCGAGACCGGGGCACAGGTATGGGCCAGCCCCGGCCTGTGGTCGCCTACGGCGCTAAGACGAGCTGGGGCAAAGACTACAGCGAAGACGAGGCTAATCAGATGAGAGGCGGGACAGAAGAGGAGCCAGGCAGAGGAGCGTCTAACCAGACGAGAGCCGCGAGCCGTCAAGGTCGGCCAGCGCATTATCGAAGTGCAAAAACAGCGCTGCCACAAACTTTCTGAGGGGTTGATGAGCGCCGTAGACCGTCGCCAGTTGCCGTTCGGCCTCAGCCAGATGCCGGGCCAGGCGCTGGCGCGCATCCTCCACCCCGAGCAGTGCCACCAGCGTCGCTTTGCCCGCGTCCTGGCCAGCGTCCTTGCCGTTGCCGGTAGAGCCATCGGTGAGGTCGTCGAATAGCTGAAAAGCCTGGCCCAGTTCACGGGCGAAGTGGCGCAAGGCCGCCTCCTGCTGTTCATTTGCCCCTGCAGCCAGGGCGGCCATGCGCAACGCGGCCTCGAACAGGACGCCCGTTTTCAAATGGTTGGTGAGCGCGACATCATGGGGTGGTCGCACCCGACTGCTTTCGCGGAGGTCCTCGTACTGGCCCCGGCCCAGGCCCTGCCCACCGACGGCTTCGGCCAGATAGCCGACCATCCGGGTGCGAATCGCAGGGGGCAGGTCAGGGGCCGACGCAATACACGCAAAAGCGCGGGCCAGGAGTGCGACCGCCGAAAGCGTTGCCACGTCTTCACCGACGCGACGGTGTAAGCTGGGTTCGCCCCGGCGCATACTGGCGTTGTCCATGCACGGCAGGTCATCAAGTATCAGCGAAGCGGTGTGTACGAGCTCCACCGCACAGCCCAGATCGAGCAGCGCCGATGAGTTGCAGTCGAGGCCGCGGGCGGATAAAACCAGTACGATGGGCCGGATACGCTTGCCGGCCGCCAGCGCGCTGGTGCTCATGGCCTGGGTAAGGGCCTGGCAGTCGTCGTCTGTCGCCGCCAGCAGTTCGGCGAGGCGCTGGTCGATAGACCTGCGCAGTTCGCTCCAGGGGTCAGTCACGGTGTCGTCAAAGTCGACGTGAGAGGGTGGTGCCATGGCAGACGAAACTCCTTGTCCACGCCTTTGAGTGGTTGTTTTTATGCGCTTTTTGACAGCAGTATACTACAGCAGCGATTGTTCGTTATCGCGTCGGGACCCTATCAAGGAACGCCACTGATGACTTCTGGAGACCTGGTCGAGCGCAAGAACGACCACCTCGATATCGTACTGAACACGCAGCGGCGCCAAGCCATGGTTGAAACCGGCTTCTCGCGCTTTCAGTTTAGCCATTGCGCCATGCCCCAGCTGGACCTGGACCAGATTGATCTTAGCCTGTCTTTCTGCCAGAAACGACTGCGGGCACCCCTGCTCATCAGCTCCATGACCGGCGGCGCCCAACGGGCGGCGAAAATCAATTGTCACCTTGCGGAGGCTGCGGAAGAGCTTGGCATCGCCTTGGCGATCGGTTCCCAGCGGGTTGCGCTTCAGTCCGGTCACGATCACGGCCTGACGCGGGATCTGCGTCGTCTGGCGCCCTCAGTGCCGATATTGGCCAATATCGGCGCCGGGCAGATCCTCGATCCAGGACTCGACTGGCCCCGGCAGGCGGTCGACATGATCGGCGCCGACGCGCTAATCGTTCATCTGAATCCGTTACAGGAAGCGGTACAGCGTGGCGGTGACCGGGATTGGCGTGGCGTACTGGAGGCAATCGAACGGCTGGTGCAGGTGCTGGAGGTGCCGGTGGTGATCAAGGAAGTTGGCGCTGGCATCTCTGCCGATGTCGCCCGGCAACTGGTCAGTGTCGGGGTCGCGGCGGTAGATGTGGCCGGCGCCGGTGGCACCAGCTGGGCCCAGGTAGAGGCCGAACGCGCGGACACCGACGCCTCACGGCGTATTGCCGAGGCTTTCGCCGGCTGGGGCATTCCCACGGCCCAGGCGCTGGTCGAGGTGCGCCGGGCCTTGACCGACACAACCCTGATCGCTTCGGGCGGTATCCGCGATGGCGTCGATGCCGCCAAGGCCCTACGCCTGGGCGCTGACCTGGTGGGCCAGGCAGCGGCCGTGTTGCCCAGCGCCATGGACTCTACCGCCGCCGTGGTGGCGCATATCGATGTCATGATCCAACAGCTCCGGGTCGCCTGTTTCTGTACCGGCAGCGCGGATCTGGCCGGGCTGCGTCGGGCGCGGATCGACCATGACGGAACGCCGTTTCCCTCGTCAGGGCACTCCCGGTGACTCATTTCGCGGTAATCGCGCCGCCCCTGCCCAGCCACTATCGGGTCTTGCAGGCGCTGGCCGTGGAACTGGTCGAGCGTGGTCATCGGGTGACGTTCATCCATCAGGTCGAGGCCGGAAACTGGCTCACAGATGCACGTATCGGCTTCTGCGCAGTCGGCGCGAAAAGCCACCCCACGGGCTCCCTGAGCAAAACCCTGCAACGGGCAGCCCGGCCCGGTGGCCCCTGGGGTCTGCACCGGCTGATTGTCAACATGAGCCGGGACACCGAAATGCTCTGCCAAGATGTGCCCGGCAAGCTCAGGGAGCTGCAGGTCGATGCCCTGCTGTGCGATCAGATGGAAGCGGCTGGCGGGCTGATCGGCGAAGCAGTCGGGCTGCCTTACATATCGATCGCCTGCGCGCTCCCGGTCAATCGCGAGCCCGGCATCCCCCTGCCTGTCATGCCCATGGATTTTGAGACCGGTGAGCGGGCCGAGAAGATCTATGCTGGCAGCACCCAGGTGTACGACTGGATGATGACACCGCACCGGCGCACGATCGCGCGACTGGCTGAGCATTTCGGCCTGTCCCCCCGTGAAGGCCTGCACGAGTGCCTGTCGCCCTACGCCCAGATCAGTCAGACAATCACCGGCTTCGACTTCCCGCGCAAGGCCCTGCCGCCGCACTTTCACGCCGTTGGGCCGCTGCGCCACCCGAGCCATGTGGAGCCCGAGCTCGACCTGCCGGTGGACGATAAACGTCCCCTGGTGTTTGCGTCTCTGGGGACGCTTCTGGGGCAGCGCTTTGGTCTGTTTCGGCGCATTGTTCACGCATGCCGCGACCGCAACGTGCAGCTGTTGCTGGCCCATTGCGGCGGCCTCGATGCGCGCCAGGCGGACCGGCTCCGCCAGGAAGGCGCCACCTGGGTAACAGACTTCGCCCCGCAACGGGCGGCCCTGGCGCGGGCCGACGCGGTGATTTCCCATGGTGGGCTGAATACCGTGCTCGACGCTCTGGCGGCACGCACACCTGTTCTGGCGCTCCCCCTGGCATTTGACCATCCCGGTGCAGCGGCCCGGGTGGTCCATGCAGGGGTTGGATTACGGGCCTCGCCGCGCTTCGCCAGTTACCGGCAGATCAGCGCCAAACTCAACCGCCTCCTGGAGGAACCCGGATTCCGCACCCGGCTGGAGCCCTTGGGGGCCGAGGTGGAGGCCGCCGGCGGCACGCCCATGGCCGCGGATATTATCGAACGCGTCGCAGGAATTGACCGGTCAAAACAGGAGCACGCCCCATGGGCCGCCAGTACGATCTGATCCTGGTTGGGGGCGGGCTGGCCAATGGGCTGATCGCCCTGCGGCTCAAACAGCTGAGGCCCGAATTACGGCTGCTTTTGATCGAGCAGGCGGCGAGCGTCGGCGGCAACCACACCTGGTCATTTCACGACGCCGACCTCACCGAGCACCAGCTTGAATGGGTCCGGCCGCTGGTCGGCTGTCACTGGGACCGCTACAGCGTCGTCTTTCCCGACCGGGCCCGTACCTTGGAGGGAGGCTACGCCAGCATTTTCTCTGACGATTTCGCGGCCTCGGTGACTGCCGCCATGGGCCCGGATCTCTGGTTGAACCAGACCGTGACGGAGCTGACCCCGACCCAGGTGCGCCTCGCCGACGGGCAAGCCCTCCAGGCCCGGGCGGTGATCGATGGCCGGGGCCCGAGTGACAGCCCGCATCTGGCCTTGGGCTACCAGGCCTTTCTGGGCCAGGAACTCGAGCTGCAGCAGCCCCATGGCTTGAGTGAGCCGATCCTGATGGACGCCAGCGTCGCCCAGGGCGAGGGCTACCGTTTCGTCTATCTGCTGCCGTTTTCCAGCACCCGCCTGCTGGTGGAGGATACGCATTACCTGGATGGCCCCGGGGTGGACCATGCGCGCCTGCTCCAGCAGATTCAGGCCTATGTCGGCGCGCGCGGCTGGCAGGTGCGGACGATGGTTCGGGAAGAGCATGGGGTGCTGCCGCTGATTCTGGCAGGTGACTTTACCGCCTTCTGGCAGGATGCGGCCGGCCAGCCCCGCAGTGGCCTGCGGGCCGGCCTTTTTCACCCTACCACGGGGTATTCGCTGCCTTTTGCCGTGCGCCTGGCCGGACGTATTGCCGGGCTTGAGCAGATGGATGCGCCCGCTGTGTTTAACGCCACCTTCAATGAGGCCCAGCAGGCCTGGGCGCGCCAGGGCTTCTTCCGGCTACTTAACCGGATGCTCTTTCTGGCCGGTCGACCGGACCAGCGCTGGCGGGTGCTGCAACGCTTCTACGGTTTATCCCCGGGGCTGATCAAACGCTTTTACGCTGATCGCCTGACACCGGCCGACAGGTTGCGCATTGTCACCGGCAAGCCACCGGTGCCCCTGGGGCAGGCCATACGCGCCGCCCGGCTCTGGACGCCGGACCGGATCCAGTCGCACCGGACACATCTGGCAACGCTCTCTTCTACCAGGACCCGCTCATGAATCAATCCGTATCGCCCAACCCTGCGGCCAAGCGGGCCGTAGTCATCGGCGCTGGCTTCGGTGGGCTGGCCCTGGCCATCCGTCTGCAAGCCGGTGGCTACCAGACCACCCTCCTGGAAAAGCGCGACAAGCCCGGTGGGCGGGCCTATGTCTACGAGGATGAGGGCTTTACGTTCGACGCCGGGCCCACGGTCATTACCGACCCGTCTTCGCTGGAAGAGCTGTTCAGCCTGGCTGGCAAAAACATTGCAGACTATGTCGAGTTGCTGCCGGTGGCGCCGTTCTACCGGCTGTGCTGGGAAGACGCGCCACCTTTTGATTACGTCAATGATCAGGCCGAGCTTGATCGGCAGATCCACGCCCGCAACCCGGCTGATGTGGACGGTTACCGGCGCTTTCTCGAATACTCCAAAGCGGTGTTCAGGGAAGGCTATCTGAAGCTTGGTTCCGTGCCGTTCCTGTCCTTTCGCGACATGATTCAGGCCGGGCCCCAGCTGATGCGATTGCAGGCCTGGCGCAGCGTTTACAGCATGGTTTCGCGGTTTATTCAGGACCCGCACCTGCGCCAGGTGTTCTCATTTCACTCCCTGTTGGTGGGCGGCAACCCTTTTGCCACGTCGTCCATCTACACGCTGATTCACGCGCTGGAGCGCGAGTGGGGCGTATGGTTCCCCCGGGGCGGCACCGGCGCCCTGGTGCAGGGCATGGTCAAATTGTTCGAGGACATCGGCGGGAAGGTTGAACTCAATGCGCCGGTAGCCCGGATCGACATACAGCAGGACCGCGCCCGGGCGGTGGTGCTGGAGGATGGCCGGCAGTTTCCCCTGGACGCCGTGGCGTCCAACGCCGACGTGGTGCATACCTATGCCAAATTGATGGGCCAGCATCCCCGGGGTCAGCGTCAGGCGCGCTCCCTGCGGCGCAAACGCTTCAGCATGTCACTGTTCGTGTTGTACTTCGGGCTCAGGCGCGTGCCTGAAAACCTGCAGCACCACACCGTCTGTTTCGGCCCCCGCTACCGCGAGCTGATCCAGGAGATCTTCAGCCAGGACACCCTGTCGGAGGACTTCTCCCTATACCTTCACGCGCCCTGCGTAACCGATCCGTCGCTTGCGCCGCCGGGCTGCAGTGCCCATTACGTCCTGGCACCGGTGCCGCACCTGGGCCATGCGCCCCTCGACTGGTCTGTGGAAGGGCCGCGTTATCGCGATCGTATCCTTGATTATCTGGAGGAGCACTACATTCCCGGTCTGCGGGCGGATCTGGTGACCAGCCGTTTTTTCACGCCGGAGGACTTTCGCGATGAACTCAACGCGCACCTGGGCTCGGCTTTTTCACTGGAGCCGATTCTGACCCAGAGCGCCTGGTTCCGGCCCCATAACCGGGATCGCGAGATCAGCAATCTTTATATCGTTGGCGCCGGCACGCATCCGGGCGCGGGTGTCCCCGGGGTCATCGGCTCCGCCAAGGCCACAGCCGGGCTGATGCTGGCGGAGGTCAACGCATGACCGAACACCTGGCGACCCATGCGGAGCAGACCATCCAGGCGGGCTCCAAAAGTTTTGCCGTGGCCGCGCGCCTGTTCGATCCGCCCACTCGGCGCAGTGTGATGATGCTCTACACCTGGTGTCGTCATTGTGATGATCAGGTCGATGGCCAGGAGCTGGGTCGGGGGCGACACCTCACCGACAGCGACGTGCTGCAGAGGCTGGAAGCCATGACACATCGGGCCTGCGCCGGGGAACCCATGAGCGAGCCGGCGTTTGCCGCCCTGCAGGCCGTGGTGCAGCAGAACGGGCTCCCTGAACGTTACCTGCTGGAGCATCTTCAGGGTTTCGCTATGGACGTGGGGGAGTACCAGTACGACACGATCGAAGACACCCTGACGTACTGCTATCACGTCGCCGGCGTTGTCGGGCTGATGATGGCCTGGATCATGGGCGCGCGGGACGAGGCCACGCTGGACCGTGCCTGTGACCTGGGCATGGCCTTCCAGCTGACCAATATTGCCCGGGACATCGTCGAGGATGCCGCCATTGCGCGCTGCTATCTGCCCGCGGCCTGGCTGCGGGAAGAGGGACTCTGCGCTGAGACACTGGCGGAGCCTGACCGACGGCCCGCCCTTGCGCGCCTGGCCGGGCGACTGATCGCGCTGGCGGAGCCTTACTATCAGTCAGCTCGGGAAGGGCTTTCGGCGTTGCCCCTGCGATCGGCCTGGGCGATTGCGACAGCGCTGGCGGTCTATCGGGAGATAGGGCTGGAGGTGCGTAGCAGGGGCGCTTCGGCCTGGGATGAGCGGGTCAGTACCAGTAAGGCGGACAAGCTTCGTTTGCTGGCCTGGGGCGCAGGGGCCGCGCTTGGCTCCCGTTACCGTAAGCCGTCGCCCCGTTTGCCAGAGCTCTGGAACCGGCCGCCTAATGGGGTCTAATGCTGGAGCGGCAGACGCCTAAGCCGCTGGTTCGCCCTTCTGTTCACGATTGTCCCTGTGCCTGTCTTCCCTGTGTTTGGCCCGCTGGCTCCGTACCTTGTCAAGGTCCTTTTCCAGCTGTTCGGGCGGCGGCACGTAGAGAAAGCCAAAAGACACACAGCCGTCCTTGGTGTTAATGGCGTGGTGCAGCCGGTGTGCCTGGTACAACCGCTTCAGATAACCCCGACGGGGCACATAATGGAAAGGCCAGCGGCGATGCACCAGGCCGTCGTGGGCGAGAAAATAGAGAAAACCGTAGCCGGTCATCCCCGCCCCGATCCATTCCAGGGGATGCCAGCCTGACGTGCCGAGGGCGATCAACACAATGGCCAGGCCTGCGAACACCACCGCATACAGGTCGTTCGCCTCAAACCAGCCCTGCCTTGGCTCGTGGTGCGAACGATGCCAGCCCCAGCCCCAGCCGTGCATGATGTACTTGTGGGCAAACCAGGCAAACGCTTCCATACCGGCCAGTGTGACCAGGAATACCAGCGCGTTCAGCGTGATACTCATGTGTTGTGCTCGAGTGCTTTCCGCAGATCCTCAGCGGAGGTAAAGGTTTGCCGCTTGAGGATCTCGCGGCGGTCCAGTTCCAGCCAGAGCACGGAGTCGTCCTGGCCCAGGTGCTCAGGCGCCACCACGCTGTCCCAATCGAGCAGTATCCGGTAGTTGGCCGATTGCATGGACGGCACCAGGAACCAGCTCGTGATAAAGCCGGGCATTTGGGACACATCGGCCACGTATAGCGCATTGCGCGCTTCGAGGTAGCCCTCGGGCTGCGCCTTGATGGCCTCATCGACAATACTGGCCGCTGCCCGGCTGCTGGCCACCAGTACCAGTTCCGTGGCGTCACTCAGGCGCGCGGTTTCTTCGAACTGATCCTGAAGGGCGAAGGGCTCCAGACGGTCTCCCGGCTCAAGCGCCTGTACCGCTACACACAGGCTCATCAGCAAGATCACGAGTATCGGCTTCATCTTCTGTCCTCGAAACCGCAATTACGCCGCAGAGGCGCCCAGGCGCTGGGCTACAGCATCAAGGAAGCCATGCATGTCCACCACCTTCTCGCTCTCCGGCTCGGTTGTCTTGCCCTTGAGGTCAGCGGTGACAACGCCATCACCTACCGTATCTTCCAGGGCGAGCTTGAGTCTGGTCGCGTAACGGACCAGTGCTTCGTTGCTTTCCCGCTCGCCGATGGTTTCCAGCGCATTAGCCAACGCGTAAATCAGCGCGGACGGGTTGAAGTGCGCTTCCTTACCTTCAGTTTCGAGATACTTCAGGTAGAGGTCGTGGGCGGTGCCGTGGGGCGCCTCGAACAGCATGGTCCCGTTCTTGCTCTCGATGATGGAGCTGGCAGTGGCGAGGCTGCCGCCCAGCGCCGCGGAGATGTCCGAGAAGATGTCACCGTCGAGGTTCTGGGACGGATAGAGCGCACTACGCGGCGGATCGGTGATCATCTTGATCAGCTGGCGCGAGGGTCGCATGATCATGAACGACGGCACGCGAGTGTGGTCTTTGGCCAGCTCTTCGCGTACTTCATTGATAACATCGCTGAAGACGTCATCGTACTCCATGTATTCGCGTTTCAGGCCGAAATAGACTTCCTTGTACTTGCGTGAAGCATCGCGGAAAACCTGACTGACCCAATCCTTGATCGCCTCGGCATCATTGGACATCAGCAGTATCGGGTCGCCCTGCTTGACCCAGCGCGCATGCTTTTCCACGCCGTCGACAACAACCTTGAGAATGCCGTCTTCCTGGGCCGGCATGTTGAAACTGCCGTACTGGTCGCCGCCGCCCGCACTCATGCGGGATATGGACACGTGGGACCGGCGGTCAGGCATGCCGTGACGCTTGAGCTGGTTGAGCAGCTTGTACAATTTGCGGCCGGTCGTATTGTCCGGCACGCCCCAGAGGGCGCGCTCCGGCGGGTTGGCGACGATCCGCGCCGCCTGGGCGTCCACCAGCTCGTAGTTGTACTGCAGGCCGAGCTTTTCGAACTGGTCCCGGTACTCGTTCTTGTAGATGGTCTCGATTGCCGCACGCATCACGCCGTCGTAGCCGGCAATGACGGTGTCCTTCAGGCCCAGGTAGACGTCGCGTTTTTCATTGATGGCCCGCTGGAAGAAACGGTGGGCCCATTCCTTTACGTCGGCAATATTGTTGGTCGCCAGTAGCCAGGGATCGCCCTTCTTTACTTCGCGGCGGTGGAGCTCGTACGGGTCGCCGCTTTTGCCCACGAACAGCAGCTTGACCACGCCGGTGGCCGAAGACAGCTCGTTATAGCTGTCCTTGATGCCACCGTTCTCCATGGTGTCGACTTCGATATCCCGGTCGATCCAGTGCGGCTTACGCACGCGTAGGTTGCGGAAATAGATATCTTCACGGGTGATATTACCGCCGATACCTTTCCGGATCGCACCATTTGGGGACTTGGTCGCGAGCGGATCCAGCTTCGACCGCTCGATTTCAGGATGCCTCTCCAACAGCTCATCAAGCTGGTCGCGGTTGACGGTCATGCCCGCGTTTTTGACGCCCACGCCGTGCTCCATCAGTGCCTCAATGGCATCGAAAACGGCCCGGCCATTGGTCAGTAGCCGGTGCTCGGCGGAAAGATCGATCTCGACCAGATTAATGTTCAGGTGGGCAGCGACAAATCTGTCGAGAATCTGCTCAAACGCCACCTGGGCCATCTCGTCGCCGTGGAGGATGACAAGGGGCGACTCAACCTGGATTTTGTTGCTCATGGGCTTCTCCCTTCAAACGGTTCCCGGGCAATTGTGTATCAGACACCGGATAGCGGCAGGTCTCAATTAGACGATCAGCTGGCATCCTGACCTTGCTCTCCCTGACCCTTCCCTGAGCCCTCCCTGAACCATAGTTCAGGGAGGGTTCAGCGGAAAAAGTTCAGCCGAAAATGCTCAGCCGAAAATGTCCTGCCGGGACTAGGCTACAGGGCTGGCAGCCTTGCAGGAGTGACGCTCCCCCAGCAATAACAGTCCCACATTAGCGTTTTACGCCCATGGGTATAAAGGGTCTGGTAGGGAAAATTGCGCCAAACCGGGCTAGACTGGCCACTGGCGTACCTGAAACCCCTGTTGCAAACCATCGACCATTTTACATCACCCCGGGCCATCCCCATCGTTCTGACACGGGCAACTTCATGAGCATAATCAAGACCCAGGCGACAAACCGGAAGCCAGACCCCTGCGCCGCGCCAGCGGCCTGGAACTGTGCGGACTCGTTGAACGGGCTGAGCGTGCTTGCGGCTCTGCTGGTGTTGCTGCTGGCGGGCTGCAGCAGTGTCCCGCCCAGCCATACGCTCCAGGCCAGGCCCATGGCCGTCAATGCGACGACGAACATCGATAATCCACACAGCACCGTTCAGGCACTGCGCGCCCAACATTCCGAGTGGGCCGGCACGCCTTACCGGCTGGGCGGCATGAGTAAGGCCGGAGTCGATTGCTCAGGTTTTGTCTGGAACACCTTCGCCCACCGCTTCGGCCTGGACTTGCCGCGCACCACCGACGGCCAGAAACAGGTTGGGCAGGTCGTTGCCCGCGACCGGCTGGCGCCGGGTGATCTGGTATTTTTCCAGACCGGCTACGGCAAGCTGCACTCGGGTATTTATCTGGAGCGCGGCCTGTTCCTGCACGCCTCCAGTAGTCGTGGCGTCATGCTTTCGAAGCTGTCGAATCCCTACTGGCGTGAGAATTACTGGCATGCCCGGCGGGTACGCTGATTTCAATCGTAATCGGTCCGGCCAGAATACCCTGGCTCTGCAACGGCCATTTATTTCAAGCGTGGGCTGTCGATCCCGGGGTGCAGTTCAGGATATATGCCCAAACCTCATCCGCGTTGGTCTCGTTCACCAGCTCGTGTCGCGCACCCGGAAAAAGCCGTTCGGAGGCCACATAAACGCCCGCCGCGCGCAGGTCAGCCACGTGGCGGCTGAAGCCATTTCCCATTTCTCCCACCGGATCCTGGTCGCCCGCGAGCAAATGCACGGGAAGGTCCTTGCGCCATATCGCCGGGTTGATCTTCAGCATGCCGCCGATGAAGTCGGACCACAGACCGGTGGTACAGGAAAAACCGCAGAGCGGATCTTTCAGGTAGCGGTCGACCTGTTGCGGATCGCGGCTCAGCCAGTCATGGGTGGTTCGATTGGGCGTGAAGGCCTTGTTGAACGCGCCGAACGTCATACGATCGATCAGACGGCTATGGTGCCGCTTGCCCCGTATTGCCCGGATGGCGCGCACCAGTCCCAGGGAAACCCTCAGTTTTGTCTTGTCGATGCGGTTGGTCGCGCAGAGGATGAGGTTATCAATCTGGTCACCGTACTGCTGGGCGAAGGCCTGGGCGATAAAAGACCCCATGCTGTGTCCGAACAAAGTCAGCGGTAGCGCAGGGTATTGTTTTCGCGCATGACTCACTATTTGTGCCAGGTCGTCGACAACTTTCTGCCAGCCCTGATAGTCGGCATAGTGGCCAAGCTCTGCGTCGGAACAGTTGGGGCCGTGACCGCGGTGCTGGATGGCAACCACGGCTACGCCGTGTTCGTTAAGCCAGTGCGCAAGGGCCTGATAGCGGGCCGCATGCTCGGCCATACCATGGGCAATCACCATGACGGCGCACGGATGTTGCGGCGCCCAGGAGACCAACGGAATGCGGTGATTATCGGGGCTGTTTATAAAACTGTGCTGTGGATCCATGATGGTCCGCTTCGAGCTCGCAGATTGTTTTCGCTCATCGCGAGCGGACGGAGAATCGCGCCGTGGTTTTCGGAGGCGCTGCAACTAATGTATAACCTGCAGCTAGTGCTGAACAATAGCCAGTGCAGAACAGCCAGTACCGGGCCAATCAATACCGATCATTGAAAAGATCGAACCATGGATCGACCGCAACCAAACCTCTGACGCAGGCGACGACCGGACAGTTCCCATGCTTGAGCATTTCCAGGGCTGGCTGGCAGAGGCCTCCCAAGCCACACTGAATATTGTCCTGTTGGGGGTTATCCTTTCCCTCAGCATTTTCGCTGATACTCTGGCCCGCCGAACGCGGGTGCCGCGAATATCCATTCTGATGCTGATCGGCGTCGGCATTGCCGTGGTGCATCAGGTCTGGTTAGGCGCTGCGAGCGGCGACATATTGGGTGGACTGAGCGCTCCGCTGACACAGCTTGCGCTGGTTATGGTGGCGTTCCTGCTGGGCAGCGAGCTGACGGTTGACCGCCTGCGCGACACCGGCCCTCTCATTCTGATTACGTCTCTCTTCGTGATTATCGGCGGCGGGCTGGTAGTCGGGGGTGGTTTGAGTCTGCTGGGTTTCCCGCTCGTGGTTGCCGTCGCGCTCGCGGCGATTTCAGTTGCTACCGACCCCGCTGCCGTGTCAGAGACCGTGCGCGAGAGCGGCGATACCGGGCTGCGGGCTAAAGTTATCCTGGGCATCGTCGCGATTGATGATGGCTGGGGAATAGTGGTTTTTGGTCTGAGTATGGCCATGCTTGGCTGGGTTATAAGCAACGATGGCCAGGTGGCCCTGCTGCATGCCCTCTGGGAGCTGGGCGGCGCTATAGTGCTGGGGACCATGGTTGGTATGCCGGCCGCCAAGCTGACGGGCCGGCTAAGGCCCGGCGAGCCGACGCAGGTTGAAGCAATCGCCCTGATTCTCTTGCTGACCGGACTCTCGACGCTGCTTGACGTCTCAGCGCTTCTGGCATCCATGGTTGCAGGCTGTATGGTTGCGAATCTGTCCCACCACCACACCCGGTCATTCAGAGAGATTGAGCATATAGAATGGCCGTTCCTGGTGTTTTTCTTCGTGCTTTCGGGGGCGAGTGTCGATCTTTACCAGATTGATGATGCCATTGGCCTGACCTGCGCTTACGTCATTCTACGCCTTGTCGGGCGGGTGGTCGGGGGGTACCTGGCCGTGATCTGCAACCGCAGGAGAGCCCAATCACTGCCACGGAATATCGGTCTGGCATTAACGCCGCAGGCGGGCGTGGCCCTTGGCATGGCACTGCTGGCGGCCGAGCGTTTTCCAGCGTATCGCGACAGCCTGCTGCCCGTTGTGGTGGCCTCCACCATTTTGTTTGAGCTGGTGGGGCCTGTGTTTGTGAGGCGAGTCATGCGTTCGTGAGGCGTCGTAACCGCTTCCACGCGACGAAACATCGGTTACACTTTGCTGCTCCCGGCAAGCGTTGCGCTACACAGTCCCGCTGAACGTCTGCAAAATAACCAACTCACCAAGTGAACCTATCATGAGTGAACTTCCTCCTTGCCCGCAGTGCCAGTCAGAGTTCAGCTATGAAGACGGCGTATTCTTCGTCTGCCCCGAGTGCGGCCACGAGTGGAAAACCGAAGAGGATCCGGGCAACGCAGCTGACGAACCTGGGGTCAGGGACGCTAACGGGAACACGCTGGCCGATGGCGATACGGTCACGGTTATAAAAGACCTGAAGGTAAAAGGCTCGTCCCTGGTGGTGAAGGTCGGCACCAAGGTCAAGAATATCCGGCTGGTCGAGGGCGACCATGATATCGACTGCAAGGTCGACGGCATCGGGCCAATGAAGCTGAAATCCGAATTCGTCAAGAAAGCCTGACGGGCCTTTTTACGCAGACCACCAGGGCATTACCTGATACGCCGTCCCATGGCGCAATCCGGTCATACTCATGCTCAAGTAGATGGACGTCGAACCAGGGTCGGAGCATCTGTTGCAGTTCCCCAAAACCCAGCGCGACCATGGGATGCTCGTCCTGCCATGACTGGGTCAGCTCTGCCGTGGTTTTATCAATGCGGAGCTTGAGAGACTGCCGGTGACCATTGCCCGGGTAGTGCCAGCCGGAGCGGAACACAAAGTGACTGTCGTCGTGGTCTGCCGCATGTCTTACGGAGGCGCTGTTGTCGATCCTGTTCTTGTCGACCACGTTGAAGCAGAAAACCCCATCGGCTGCCAGGGCCTCATAAACGCAGGCGAAACAACTTTCGAGGCGCTCAAGCCCTTGGTTGTAATGGATCGAATATAAAAAGCAGGTGATCAGGTCGGCCGGTTCCTCGACACTGAAGTCACCCATGTCCTGCCGTATAAACTGGGCCTCGGGGCAGCGCAGCCGGGCTTTGTCCAGCATGGGCTCGTTGATGTCCAGGCCAGTGCTCGCATAGCCCAGGTCGAGGAAGTGGCGCACATGCGGTCCGGTCCCGCAGGCGAGGTCGAGATGAAGGCTGCTGCCGTTGCCGAAAATGCGGTTGAGCCTGTGTACGCCCTGGCTTTGGGTCCTGTAGTCGATATCCGCGCACATCAGATCGTAGTAGGCGGACAGGTCGGTGTAGAGGGCGTTGGCGGTCATGGCGAGCGGCATTCCTGGGCGCAGTGGCGGCAGTTTAGCCGCAGATCTATGCTGGCGCATCTATCCCAGCACCGGAAGTCATATGGGTACTCGACGCCACTTTCCGTTGGCTGGCAAAGCCCTGATCACGTGGCTCTGGTTGTTCGTTTCTAAGAGTGTAGTAGTCCTAACTGAGCCGCAGCGCCGGGCAATTAGCGCGTCATCTATCCGAGAACGCGACAACGCCGACAGTCCGCTCAACGTAGCTCGTGAGACTGGAGCGGGTACAGAGATCTTGCCGACATCCCTATCGGAAGGAGGTCCTGCTGCGCGTTGGCCGGCGCTGGTCTTTAAGTTGCGACCCGCTCAGCAAGGCGGCTGTTCACTGAAGTGCCGCCACAACTTCATCGACCTGCAACCGCACACTCTGCAGCCCGCCACCCGACAGATACCAGAGTCCGGGGGACAGCACTTCTACCTTAATGTCTTTGCCGCCTTGTGCTGCGAGGTCCTGTATCAGCTTCTGCCTGTCCAGCGGCTCATCGCCAATGGCGGCGCTGCGGTCGACGATCAGGAGCACGTCGGGCGCCATTGCGACCATATTTTCTGCTGTAAGCGGGATGAACGTTCGGGTTCCTCGGGTGACCGGCTCTACCTGCTCGGGTACGGCTGGGGCTGGGAGCTTCAGCAGTTCGGCGACGACCGGCTCCTGGCGCTGGCTGAAGCTGCCGGAGTTGTGGGTCACCACGAGAACTTCCGGTTTGCCCTGGATGGCCAGCTGCTGTTTTTCCGTATGGATCCAAAGGTCTTTCAGGGCGGCCTGGGCCTGGTCTTCAGCGCCGTAACGCTCCGCCAGCCTCATGACTCGGTCGGACACGGCGTCGGCGAACTCGCCTTCGGGCATGCTGACGTCCTTTACCGTGGCGACTTTTCGGATTTCTTCCGCTATCTCGCCCTGACGTCCCGTGACCAGCACCAGGTCGGGTCGCAGCTTGCGTATCGCCTCGACGTCGGGGGACTTCAGGCTGCCGGCGTCGGCGTATTCATCGCTGGCATAATGGCTCAGGTATTCGGGAAGGCTTTGTTTTGGCACGGCCTTTACCTGGGCACTGAGGTCGAGGGCGTCGAGCGTATCGAGACTGCCGAGGTCATAGCTGATAAGGCTTGGGTTGGCCGCCTGGGCCAGCGCGACGGGCGCTAAGGCCATGGATGTGCTGAGTGCTACTGCAACGGCAACTGTCTTAGCGACCTTCATGGAATCTCCTGGTGAGTCTGCGTCTCATATGGGAATCACTATCATCGGGCAGGACATTACCACGGCTGTGAAGGCAGAAGTTTGGACGTGCTGTTCCGCAAACAGCAACGGGTTGGGGTGAGTTCAGGCGGCGTGCTGCTGGCTATTCCAGCCAGCGGGCAGCGCTTCGCGCAGATGCGTCAGAAATGCCCGGGTGCGGCGGGGTAACGTGCCGTGGGGGTAGAGCAGCCAGACCGGCAGGGCGGGACCTTGCCACTCCGGCAGGCACAACTCCAGCGTACCCGGATGCGCCCGTAGTCGCTGTTCCACCATCCAGTGGGGCAAAAGCCCCAGGCCCTGTTTGCGGACGATTGCATCCCCTTGCAGGCAGTACTGGTCGAACTGGATACAGGTGGCGGGCGGCTGCATTGCAAAGGCGCCGTGGACACTGTGGTGGAGCGCCAGGGCCTTGGTGCCGTCGGGTCTGCCAAGCCGATTAATCCAGTGATGCCTGTGCAGATCATTGGGCGTTTCGGGTCGGCCGTGGGCATCAAGATAGTCGGGATGGGCATAGATGCCCTGGCTCAGGGACCCCAGCAATTCCTGCCGCAGGGGGCTTTGCCCCAGTTGCCCTAACCACAGACAGATGTTGTCGCGCCCCCCACTATCACGACTCTTATGGCCAGCCTGGCCCGATGGCGCGCTGGTTTGGGTGTGCACGCGTATGTTGACTGCCTGATGCTGAGACATGAAGCGTTCCACTGCCTGGGCCAGCCAACCGCGCATCAGTGCCTCATGGGACCGAATGACCAACTCGCCGGTGACCTCCCGACGTAATTCGTTCAGCGCCTCTGCGCTCTGCCGCGCCAGCGTGAGCATCTCCACGCAGTATTTATAGAAGATGAGCCCGGCGTCGTTGGGCGTGAGCTGGTTGGCCTCCCGCCTTAGCAGGGGCTGGCCAATACTGGCTTCCAGCTGCCGTATGCGGCGACTCAGCGTGGACTTGGGCAGGTTCATCTCACGGGAAGTCAGACTCAGACTCCCTGACGCCACCACAGCAGCAAAGGCTTCAAGCTCTTTGAGGTCATACATGAGAAGAGTTCCACTTTCTGCAACAGCGTGTGCCAGCTTATCACCTTCTTGTCGCTAATGGGAAACATTATCATTCGCGATCAATTGGAGTGCCACTGCTGGAGCTGTCGCAATGAAATCACCGTTTTCCGTTCACGCCCCCAGGCCCTTGCCTCTGGTTTCGCTGGTCTCGTTGAGCCTGACATCGCTCGGACTCGCAGCCCAGGAGCCGTTGGTCCTCGACGAGCTGGTGGTTACCGCCAGCGGCTACGAGCAACAGGTGGTGGACGCGCCGGCCTCTATCAGCGTCATCAGCCGGGAAGAGATCGAGCGCGGTGCGTTTCGGGATGTCACTGATGTACTGAGAGATGTGCCCGGGGTGATTGTTACTGGCGGCGGCTCCGGCGACAGAGGGGCGGATATCACCATGCGCGGGATGCCCAGCAGCTACACGCTGATGCTGGTGGATGGCAAGCGGGTGTCCAGCCGGGAGAGCCGACCCAATGGCAGCGCCGGGTTTGAGCAGGACTGGCTGCCACCGATGGGTGCAATTGAACGCATCGAGGTCATTCGCGGGCCCATGTCGACGCTGTATGGCTCGGACGCACTCGGCGGCGTCATCAACGTGATTACCCGCAAAGTGCCTCAGCAGTGGGGCGGGGAGCTGCAGCTGGACACGGTTCTGCAGGAAGATCAGGATTCTGGCAATATCTACCAGACCAACTTCTTTGTTGGCGGGCCGCTCGCGACCGATCTGCTGGGTCTGCAGATCTATGGCCGGCAGTACACCCGAGAGGAAGATCAGATCATCGACGGCTATGAGGAAAAGCAGCTGCAGAGTGTTACCGGCCGGCTTTCCTTCACCCCCACCGAGGACCATGACTTCATGCTGGAAAGCGGCATCGTCGACCAGCACCGGCGCGGCTTCATGGGGGTCTCCGAGCCCACGGAAGACTGTGGCAGAGGCGGCTGTTCTGACTCAGAATCCGAGCATTTCCGTAAGTTCTACGCGCTGTCTCATACTGGACGATGGTCCTTTGGGAACACGGATTCCTATGTCCAGCGTGAATCCACCCATAACGAAAGCCGTGATATCGAGATCACCAACACGCTCGCCAAGTCCAGTGTTGTGGTCCCGCTAGGCGACCACATCGTTTCCCTTGGCACCAGCTATGAAGAAGAAGAGTTGAAGGATCAGACCACTAACCAGATTTCCGACCGGACCCGGGTGGAGGGTTCCCAATGGGCTTTGTTTGCAGAGGATGAGTGGCTGTTAACAGAAGACTTCTCGCTGACCGGCGGGGTGCGCCTGGATGATGATGAGAATTATGGCAGCCATGTCAGCCCAAGGCTCTACGGAGTATGGGGCTTTGCGCCGCGCTGGACGGTCAAAGGCGGCGTGTCCACGGGCTTCCGTTCGCCAAATCTTCGCGAAGTGACGCCGGACTGGGGCCAGATCAGCCGGGGTGGGGACGTCTACGGCAACCCGGATCTGGAGCCTGAGACCTCCGTGTCCAAGGAAATTTCCCTGCACTATCGGGTACCGGGTGGCTTCAGCAGCAACGTGACCGTTTTTCATAATGACTTTGAAGACAAAATTACCCGCGTCGCCTGCCCAGCCACTGTCTGCACAGACGGACCCAACCAGTTTGGCTCCGATCCGACCACGCGCGTCAACGTGGACGAAGCCATTACCCGGGGCGTGGAGTTTGCTTTGCGCGCACCTATCATCAGCAGCCTCGAGATCGACACCAGCTATACCTACACCGATTCCGAACAGAAATCCGGTGAATACGAGGGCGAGCCACTGACCCAGTTGCCCAAGCATATTGCCACAGTGTCCCTGCGCTGGTTCCTCAACGAACGCGTCTCACCCTGGCTATCGGCCACTTACCGCGGCGAAGAAAGCCAGCCCAATACCGGGCCCTCCCAGGATGCACTGGTGGCGCCCTCGTACACCCTGGTGGATACCGGGCTGGGCTACCAACTGACTGACGAGGCCGAAGTTAAGGCCGGGGTCTATAACCTGCTCGATAAATCTGTCACCACCGAAGAATACGGTCTGGTTGAGGATGGTCGACGTTACTGGCTGGCGCTGAATATTGGCTTCTGAACAGGCCCGCGGACGCTGGGGTCCGCGCTCTGAGATTCTGGCTGGAACGGAGAAACGATCACAATGACCATCATTAGACAGTTGCTCAAACATTCACGGCAAGCCGGTAGAGCCCGGCAGCCTACCGTCGCTCGCTTAGTCGCCCTAGTTCACCTAGTAATCGCGGCTTGCACAGTCTCCGCGGCTTGCACAGTCATCGCGGCTAGCACAGTCGCCCTGGCCAGCCCGACTGCTCTGGCCCGATCAGACGCCGGGCCAGATGCCCGCAGTATCGAAACGGTTTTTGGACCAGTTGAGGTAGCGGGCGTCCCCGAGCGTGTTGTGACCCTGTACGAAGGCGCGCTGGACACGGCAATCGCTACGGGCGCCGAGCCAGTGGGCGCGGTTATCACCCGCGGTGGGACCTCGGTAGCCAGCTATATCCAGCCGTTGGCTGACGATATCGAGATTGTCGGCGCGCCCGGGGAAACCAACCTGGAGGCGGTGCTCGCATCGCAACCGGACATTATCCTTGCACCG